>NZ_JAUBSD010000231.1:0-1028 GCF_036704575.1 Microcoleus sp. K5-D4 | reverse complement strand
TAATGATATTTATAAAAAGTCAATGCCTACTAAAAACTTCCTCAGTTCCGAGACAAAGGAAACTCTGCAACAAGCATTAAAAGAGCATGAACATCCAGACATTCGGCAAAGAGCCTTAATTTTTTTGTTACTAAATAACGGAAATACACAAGCTCAAACTGCTGAATTAATTGGATGTTCTCTAAGAAAAGTTGCTTACTGGAGCATTCATGGCGACCCGGATAATTTAGATAGTTTTAAAGATGAGAGAATGAAGGGTAACTACCGAAAAGCTACAGAAGAATACATTAATTTACTTTTAGAGACAATTGAACTAGAGCCGGAGCAATGTGGCTATGAATTCGGGAGATGGACGACAGCCAGACTGGCAATATATCTAGGAGAGAAGACAGGAATCGAGTTGAGTAGTACCCAAGTGAGGAGGATTTTAAAATCAAAAAAGTATGTTTACCTCTGGGCTAAATATAGCTTAGAGGATAAGCAAGATACCGTAGAGAGGAGTTTATTTAAAGATAAATTAGCTGAGTATCTAAGAATCGCCAAAGAATCTCCAGCTCTTCTACAGGTATGGTTTTGGGATGAGAGTGGATTTAGTTTGAGAGTAATTAGAAGGAAAAATTGGTGTAAAAAAGGGACTCGAAGCAAGAAAAGAGGAGACCGAAGAAAGGGTCGTATTAATGTCATGGGTGGAGTGAGGTATTCAGACAAGAAAAGATGGGTAGATTTTATTCCATCTGGAAATTCTGCTAATTTTTATGCAGTGCTGAAAATTTTTTATGGAGATTTAAGAGCCGAGTGGATATTGCAAGGGAATTTAGCGGAAGATTTTCAAGATAAAGGCTGTAAGTTTGTCATTATTTTGGACAATGCTAGTTTTCATAAAAAAGCAGAGATTTTGCAGAAAATAGCAGCAGATATGCCTAATCTAATCATAGAGTTTCTGCCCAAGTATAGCCCGGACTACAACGCGAGTTGAGTTGGTATGGCATTCGGCTAAGGAATATGTTGCTAATAGATTATTTGAATCC
>NZ_JAUBSD010000230.1:0-1036 GCF_036704575.1 Microcoleus sp. K5-D4 | reverse complement strand
TAGACCTCTTGCAAAATAATTTTATGCTATAATGAAGGGTTTGGCTGAAGTGGAGCAGATTGCAGGTTATAGCTAATTTTTAGGACATTTTGCTAAAAACAGCGTAAAATGCTAAATAAAAAGGTATTTTGTAGTTACACAATAAATCAATCATGAACAATCGATTTTATCAAAATTTAAAACCGGAGCAATTTAAACGGAGATTTGGTATCCAGATTCAAACGTTTAAAGAAATGGTTAACACTTTAGAACAATTCCGGCTAGAAAATCCTCAAGATAAACGAGGACGCCGAAGCGCCTTAACTCTTGAAGAACAAGTTTTAGTGACCTTGGAATATTGGCGAGAATATCGAACCTATTTTCATATGGGAACAAATTGGGGAGTATCCGAATCAACGATTTGCCGAATTATAACTAACATTGAATCAACTTTAATGAAAACGGGAAAGTTCCGTATTCCGGGGAAAAAGGCATTACTCAAAGACTCTGATTATCCAGAAATCGTGGTGATGGATGTCACAGAAACCGCTATTGAACGACCTAAAAAAAAACAGAAGAAATATTACTCAGGCAAGAAGAAATATCATACTCTAAAAACTCAATTGGTAATTAATCAAGAGACCAGAGAAATTATTTGCACTGCTTTTGGACTAGGGCATTGCCACGATTTTAACTTGTTTAAAAAAAGTAAAATTCATTTTCATCCCGAAACAAATAGCTTACAAGACAGTGGCTATCAAGGGATAAAGGATTATCACCCCAATAGTTATATACCTAGAAAGAAACCTAAAAAAGGGAAACTTTCTCGAATAGAAAAAGACTACAATCGAGTTCTAGCACAGGAGCGAATTGTGGTTGAACACGTTAATCGGAGTCTCAAAATTTTTAAAATATTGTCGAGTCGTTATCGGAATCGGCGTCGCCGTTATGGTCTGCGTTTTAATTTGTTGTCAGCACTTTACAATTATGAGTTAGCTTTCAGATCTAAAATTCAAAACCTTTAATTATAACATAGATTTTTTTTGCAAGAGGTCTA
>NZ_JAUBSD010000229.1:0-1061 GCF_036704575.1 Microcoleus sp. K5-D4 | reverse complement strand
ACCAGCCTTGTTTTTAAATAAAATATCGTTAATTTCTTCTGTCTTTTTTTTTACCAGTTCTTTATCAAATTTAGGATGGGTTTTTTGAGTTTTTTTTCAACTAATTTTTGTCGGTAGAAAAATTTATAGTAACTCTGTTTTGATGTATATATCACACCAAATTCTCCATCTAAATAAGTAACCAGCTCATCTAAATTACAATATTCTTTATTCTTTAACCAATCGATTACTTCAGTATTTTGTTGAGCTGTTAAATACCATTTTGACCCTTTATGTCCTAGTTTGATTCCGGCGATGCCTTTGGTTGTAAATTGTTTTTTCCAATAACCAATAAAAAAATTACTTACACCTAAAATATTGCTGATTTCATGGTAGATTTTACCTGAGAGCGCCATCCTGACAGCTATTGCTCGTTTTAGTTCTCTGGCATCGATATCGCTTTTAATGAAATCTTCTAATTGGGCTATTTCTTTTTCTCTATCTTTTTGTTGCAGTTGTAAGTTATCCATTTTTTATTGTCACAATCAAGTATTGCATATAATTGTATCATAGTCTTGATAATGATTTAGGATTGCTATACATCATAGAGTTTTGTGACAATTCCTTCAAACCGCAACCAGTGAACGATCGCCCCATTCGTCAAATCAATCACTCTCATATCACAGCGAGCCTCAGCATCCTTAGCGAGCAACAACTCATCCAATTCTAAACCGCTAAAAATGTTGTCACCTCCACGAGGTTTCGAGAGTCCAACAATTGCCCACTGTTGCCAAAAAGCTAGTCCTCCGACATATCCCGGACAAAACGTAATTGCCTCAAATTTTCCTGTGTCTAATATCATTTTTTTAAAGATGTGATAGACTTGTATAAAAAGTAAAATATATCTCCGAAAATTAAAATAAAGAGTAGGGAGAGATGGTAAAATAGCTTTTTTTCGGGGCTGAGTATGAGTTCGCTACTAGCAATACTGCGGACAGTTTTTGGAACCAGACTACAAGCTTTACAGCACAAGGATCATAAATAAAGTCCAATTAAATGCAACTCCGGGTAGAGCTGACATT
>NZ_JAUBSD010000228.1:0-1100 GCF_036704575.1 Microcoleus sp. K5-D4 | reverse complement strand
CAGCTCAAATGAACTATAATTACATGGTTCAGTAAAGCCACGCGAAAGCCATACCACACATAATAGCATTTTTTTGACAGCACGCGATGGTTGATTAACAACACGTTTACTTGTACCCAACTTCATACATTGTTAAAAATGAAAGCTTATTCGATTGATTTTAGGCAAAAAATCCTTGATACTTATCATGCTGAACCCATTTCACAAAAAGCAATAGCTAAGCGTTTTTCTGTAGCCCTGAGTTTTGTACAAAAATTGCTTAAACAATATCGTGAAACAAAAAACATTACTCCGAGAACTGACCGATGTGGAGTCAAAGGCAAACTCAATGCGGAGCAACTACTCATCTTGGCCCAATTGATTGAAGAAAATAATGATGCAACTCTTGAAGAACTCCGTTATTTACTTTATGGAAAACTCGGATTTTCCGTTAGTAGAGCTACCATAGGAAGAATGATAAAACTCTTAAACATTACTGTAAAAAAAAAACTCTATTCCCTTCAGGCAAAGGCACCGACCGAGTTCAAATCCTGCGATGTGAGTTTTGGGAAACAATTAAAAAAATTAGTTTGAAAGACTTAATATTCCTTGACGAATCGGGAGTTAATTTGGCAATGGTGAGGTTATATGCTAGGTATGCAAAAAGGTGACAGAGCCAAGGGGCCCAAACCAACTTGCGCGTGGCAAAAATGTCTCAACAATTGGAGCAATGTCAGTCAATAAAATTTTGACATCGGTTAATCTAATAGGCGGAACTGATGCAATTACATTTGAAGCTTTTATTATCAGAAAACTCGTACCAAAACTCTGGAAAGGTGCTTGTGTGGTGATGGATAATTGTCCTATTCACCTGGGAGAAGAAGTCAAAAAAGCTATTGAAAAGAAAGGCGCAAAATTAATATACTTATCACCTTATTCACCAGATTTTTCACCAATTGAGAATCTGTGGTCAAAACTTAAAATCATTCTCCGTTCTATCAAGACTACTAATTATCAAGAGTTAGGAAAAGCCATCGAGTTTGCGTTCGGACAAGTTACATCGTCAAATATTTTTAACTGGTTTACACACTGCTGTTATTGTACCTCATCTTTCTGAGAAA
>NZ_JAUBSD010000227.1:0-1102 GCF_036704575.1 Microcoleus sp. K5-D4 | reverse complement strand
TAGACATCTCCAAAATAGTAACAATTCGTGATAAGATCCCATCCTCAAGCTTTTTTGACACAGAAACATGAGCGACATACTAAATCATATTGAAGAGCATCCTAAAGAAACACAGCGATTAATTGGCTTGGATTATGAGCAGTTACAACAATTAATTCAAAACGCGGAACGATTACATCATGAAAAACAAGCTTTACTAGAATCAAAGAAAGTTAGACTTATTGCTGGTGGAGGCGGTAGAAAACCCAAACTATCTAGGGGCGAACAAATAATTTTAACATTGGTCTATCTGAGGCATATGACAACATTTCAACTTCTGGGCATCCAGTTTGGAGTAAGTGAGTCTACAGCTAATGATACATTTAACTATTGGTTGCCTAAATTGCGAGAATTGCTACCATGTAGCTTACTTGAACAAGTAAAAAAAAACGCTGCTGACTATGAAATAGTTAAGGAAATACTCACAGAATATGAATTAATAGTAGATACCTACGAACAAGTCAGAGAGAGACCTGGAGATAAGGATGAACAAGAAAAATACTTTTCAGGCAAGAAGAGTAATCATACATTCAAAAGTCAAATAATTATCATGCCAGATGGTAGAGATATCGTTGATGTTGTGGCAGGGGAACCTGGACCTAAAAGCGATATAACTTTATTCCGAGAAGAACGCTCACAGTTTGACCCTCAACAAAGATTTAAGGGAGATAAAGCTTACGTTGGAGAAGCTTTAATTACAACTCAAGAGTAAAAAACCCAGAAATCGAGAATTAACAACTGAACAAAAAGAACAAAACAAAGCATTTTCAGCTAAAAGAATCTTTGTTGAACATCGAATTCGCTCGCTCAAAATATTTCGAGTTGTCCAAGAAAGATTTAGGTTGAATCCCCAAAAATATGAGAAAGTAATTTTAACGATATGTGGAATAGTAAGGTGGCGAATGGGAGCCTTAATATTACCAGAACAAGCGGTGAAAGCGTCCGATTAAAATTAACACAGTTCACTCAATATTTTGGCATAATTATCAACAATAAATATCTCAAAGTGTTGTTTTATTGTACACAGTAGCTAATTTACGATGATTACATTTATGTCCTATAA
>NZ_JAUBSD010000226.1:0-1117 GCF_036704575.1 Microcoleus sp. K5-D4 | reverse complement strand
TTTGGGTTTTTCTAGAAAACCCAAAACCAGGAGAACATATTATGTCACAGGAATTCGTGCCTGACGACAACAAATCCCAATGCCCAAATGACGACTCAGCAGCAGTATGCGAACAGGAAGTGGTGCTGTTAACGGTTGTCGGTTCGCCCAAAGGTGTCCGGGAAACCATACTCACTTTGTACCGGCTGGGATTTGCAGAAGTCGGCGATTGGAGTCCCGTACAGCGTGCCGCTAATCCGAAGCAGGTGATGAGCGTGCTGATCCGTCGGAGGCGGGCTGAGGGTACATCGCCGAGAAAATCTGGGCGGTAAGCTGCAAGGTTAAATAGCTAAATTCGAGGGCGGGCTTTTAACGCTCTGTCCCTGAGTCCGGCAGTCCGGCAGGGGTTGAAACCCCTGCCTCAAAGCTAAAGTCCTCTGAAGAGGACTGAAGAATTCATTAGTCCTCTAAAGAGGACTTTTGCTATTAGCCAGGGAATTCATTCCTTGGCGGCCTTTCGGTTTAAGTTAACTCGACACGTCCTCCTCCTTAATGCCGCGTCTTTACTACTTCGCATGGAGCTAACTGCTGAGAGTATCGTCACCCAAATTATCGAAAAGTTCTTGCAGCGCATCGCGGCCACTGCGAAGGCGATCGTTGTTAGGAGCAATGGCTAAAGATCGATTAAACATTTCCCGAGCCTCTTGCCAATTCTTGAGTGCTTCCTCTTGCTCAGATAATTTTGCTTGTAAATCACCCAGTATTCTCAGTGCAATACCTTTGTTGTTGAGGACAATGATGTCATCCGGTGCAATAAGTAAAGCTCTATTGTAAGCAGCGATCGCATCTGAGTAAGACTGTTTTGCCACCTCAAATTCATTTAGCTGTGCTTGCAAATCACCCAGACTTAACAGCGCATTCCCTTTCTTGTTGAGAGCACAGATATAATCCGGTGCAATAAGTAAAGCAGAATTACAGGCAGCGCTCGCCTCAAAGTAAGACTGTTTTGCCGTCTCAAATTCACTTAGCTGTGCTTGTAATTCACCCAGACTTCGCAGCGCATTCCCTTTGTTGTTGAGAGCATTGATATAATCCGGTGCAATAAGTAAAGCAGAATTATAGGCTGCGATCGCTTCAA
>NZ_JAUBSD010000225.1:0-1158 GCF_036704575.1 Microcoleus sp. K5-D4 | reverse complement strand
AGATGGATGGCCAGTTTATCCCATGTTTATTCCAGATGGAGACCAAATTGTCTGTAAAACTTATATGACCAGAGTAGGTGCGATTCGTTGAAGAGTGAATCACGGTGAAAGTCCGTACATAACTCCTCCAGCCACAAGGCTGAACTCTCGGTCTGATAAGGGTGCAAGCCCCTTCTGCCAGACTCAGGTATGACTCCCTAACTGCCCACACCGACCAAGCTCGATTCTTGGAGAGTGAAGCTGGGAACAGGGCGCAATCAGACATTTAATGTGGGATGACACTGGCGCTAATGGGGAATTCCAATGGTGAAACTGAGCCTAGAAAAGTAACTTATGTCAGAGCGGGTCGCAGACCAAAAATCCCGACTCCACTGGAGATCATTCCCGCCGAATTTCTACTCAATATCGGCAAGAGTCTAGGGAATCCAGTAGTTAAATTGGCTACACCTAAAGGAACAATTAATCACGCCCGAGGGAACGAAGAAAAACGAACTGAGGGTCTAGGGGAAGTCGAACCCTTTTGTAGGCTAGACGAGCAGCGGAATCCCCTCAGTCCGGGTAGGATGCAGCGTAATTGCTGCAAGGTGTTCAGAGTACACAAACTAGAGCAGAGCATGATTAGACACAACAGAAATGTTAGTGAATCTTGGAAAACGTTACCGTGGAAGAAATTCCGCCGTGATTTATTCCGCCTTCAAAAGCGAGTGTATAAAGCGATTCAAGCTGGAGACAAGCAGAAAGCAAAGTCCCTTCAAAAGCTAATTCTGAAATCCACGGCTGCAAGGATGTGGGCAATACGTCAAGTAACTCAACTAAATGCTGGCAAAAAGACTGCGGGAATCGATGGAAAAACCTCAGTCACATTTGAGGAAAGGTTTGCACTGAGTGAAGAACTCAGAACAAAAAGTAACAACTGGAAACACCAGAAGTTACGTTCAATACCAATCCCCAAAAAGGATGGGAGTACCCGCCTCCTTAAGATACCTACTATCGCAGATAGAGCTTGGCAATGCCTCGCAAAATACGCTTTAGAGCCAGCACACGAAGCAACTTTCCACGCCCGGAGTTATGGGTTCAGAACAGGAGTGCGATTCGTTGGGTAGAAACTAACCCTGAAATGGGTAGAGGATTACCCGCAAGCTACACAAGAATCTTCTC
>NZ_JAUBSD010000224.1:0-1166 GCF_036704575.1 Microcoleus sp. K5-D4 | reverse complement strand
CTGGGTAATCACTTCAGGCTTGAATTTTTAAATTTTATCACCATCAATTCTATTTAAAGACCTGCGGAATGTGGGTTATATGTCACTTTTAATGAGGATGCCAGTCGCATTAGACAGGGGCATGCCGCACAAAATCTGGGCTTGCTACGTCGTTTGAGTATCAGTTTACTCAAGCAGGAGCCGTCCAAGTTGAGTTTAAAAATGAAGCGCTACAAAGCAGGCATGGATAATGACTTTCTGCTGGGCATCCTCGGTAGTAGTCTTACTGACATTTGAGCGGTCCCGTCAGGAAGGCAATACCGATCATACCCCTAGGCAAGACCAGGTGAGGGAGGTAAATCCACTCGGCCCAACCCCAGCGAGCGTGCTTAGCGGACTCTCACCATCACACTCAATTTTCATTCCTTAGTTCACGAGCTGCGCTTGAATGATACTGTCAAATATTTGAACAATTTTCCTCACCATCTTACCTCAATTAAGATGCGATTACCCTGATTTTTTATCAATCACCCTGTTTTTAGTAGGCTGATAGTGATTATACATAATCTTTGCACCAAGTTACTTCAAGCGAGGGAAATTCCAAAAATTTGTTATAATTTTTACTTAAACACAATTATACCATACTTGAACAAAAAATCAATACTATAATTATAGTGTGTCATTAAAATCAGTTGGCCTTATATTTTTGATGACTATTTACTTTTAAAGCACTCGCGGCGACTACAGATATTTTTCTAACTTTTATTACCGCAGCTTGGAGTTATATAAAGAATACTGACCAACTACCGATCATTACTTTCAAGAGCAAAATTTTGCGAATACGCCTCATCCTGACCAAATTAGTCAGGCAAAAATATGTTAGAACTGATGAGCCTAAAATTCCGGGGTCTACTGCTGCGAAAGCGCACGCAAGATTACAACACAACTCACATAGGCAAGAGTATACCAACTAAGAATAACGCAATTTATTAGAACCGTTGGTGTCAACAAAACCAGAACAAGCTGAAAACTAAATTGGCCATAATTTAGATAAGCAGCAATTTACACTAAGCTGTTTGGCATCTAAAACACATATTGTATAGTATACTATAATGATATTTATAAAAAGTCAATGCCTACTAAAAACTTCCTCAGTTCCGAGACAAAGGAAACTCTGCAACAAGCAT
>NZ_JAUBSD010000223.1:0-1180 GCF_036704575.1 Microcoleus sp. K5-D4 | reverse complement strand
AGTTTCGCAGTTCCTGCCACCATCAGCGCCATCGCCAACACTGCTAGCAGCACCTCAACGAGTCCAGACCCCAATCCTGCCAACAACAACGGCCGTGAGCCTGGCGCAACTGTTACCACCACTATCACCGCTGCCCCCACTCCGACTCCCCCACTCCCACCGACTCCGACTCCAACTCCCGCCAACAAACCACCGATAGCTAGCAACGTCAACCTCGAAATCGCCCCCAGCAGCGCTGTGGCGATCGCAGGACTCGGAGGAAGCGACCCCGACGGTTCGATCGCATCCTTCACCATCAACACCGTCCCACCCGCAAATGAAGGGCTGATATTTTTAGGCAATCCCGATACTGGCGGCACGATTGTCACCGCAGGTCAAATTCTGACACCTGCTGACATTAACCAATTATTTTTCCAATCGACAGCCAACTTTACAACAGCAAATTTTACCTACAGCGCTACAGACAACCAGGGTGCCACCAGCCCCGCCAGTGCTACTGTATCGGCGCTGCTGCCGGTGCCAAACCAACCGCCCGTAGCTAACAACGTCAACCTTGAGATCGGCCCCAGCAGCGCTGTGGCGATCGCAGGACTCGGAGGAAGCGACCCCGACGGCTCGATCGCATCCTTCACCATCAACACCGTCCCACCCGCAAATGAAGGGCGGATATTTTTAGGCAATCCCGATACTGGCGGCCGGATTGTCACCCCAGGTCAAATTCTGACACCTACTGACATTAACCAATTATTTTTCCAATCGACAGCCAACTTTACAACAGCAAATTTCACCTACAGCGCTACAGACAACCAAGGTGCTACCAGCCCCGCCAGCGCTACTGTCTCTGCCATTCCCCTGAACGAACCAACACCACCAACACCAACACCACCAACACCACCAACACCAACACCACCAACACCACCAACACCAACACCACCAACACCACCAACACCAACACCAACACCACCAACACCACCAACACCAACACCAACACCACCAACACCACCAACACCGGCGCCGGAACCAGCACCACCAACACCGGAACCAACACCACCAACACCGGCGCCAACACCAACACCACCAACACCGGCGCCAACACCAACACCACCAACACCCGCCCCCGAACAACCAACACCGACGCCAGAACCAACCCCCATATTCAACCCAGTACCCGAACCCGATA
>NZ_JAUBSD010000222.1:0-1186 GCF_036704575.1 Microcoleus sp. K5-D4 | reverse complement strand
TAAAACCTATCCACTCCCTGAATGAACAGTGAACGATTAAAGGACTTTCGTCAAGCAGCATACGAATTATTGGTGCGAGCCAAAGACGCAACATTCGAGCTCATGGATGCAGTGATGACCACCAGAAATGCGTCATGTTTGGCAGAATTTTCACTCAGCCCGCTATTCAATCGACAATGGCCAAGCGTCTACGAAGCATTGCAAGACTGTAGGCCAGACCGAAAAAAACTGATGGAATTGTATCGAAAGCAATTAGAACAGCAAGTACCCCCAACAGAATATATATTAGTCGCGATCGACCACACTGCATGGGCTAGACCTGAAGCCAAAACCTTAAAAGACAGAACCCATGAATATCAAAGGGGCTCCATTCTTGGACAGGGGTACAGTACTATTGCCTGGATACCTGAAACTGGTGGAAGTTGGGCATTACCCCTACTCCATGAACGAATTAGTAGTGAGTCTTCACCCATACTTCAAGCAGCTTCCCAACTTAAACTTGTTTGCGAACATAGCCTCAATCCAGTATTAGCAGTTTTAGATCGAGAATATGGCAATGCCAGTTGGGTACTGGCGCAAGCAGATATTCAAGCTGATTGCTTAATGAGACTCCGAAAGAATGCCTGTTTCTGGTCAGCACCACCAGCCTATAGTGGTCGCGGCAGACCACGCAAACACGGGTCAAAAATGAGACTCAATGACCCAACTACATGGCTGGAAGCCGATGCTGCGATCTTCATTGACTCTCATCCACAGTTGGGACAAGTCCGGGTCCGTCAATGGCTTGACTTGCATTTTTATCGTGCCCCCGAACAAAGAGTCAATTTAATCCTCGTCGAAAGAATGAATCCCATGTCAAACGGTCAGCCATTTCCACCTTTGTGGTTGGCTTGGGTGGGAGAACGAACTCTACCCTTAGAAACTATTTGGTTTAAGTATTTACGACGTTTTGGAGTGGATCATTGGTATCGATTTGCTAAGCAAAGATTGCATTGGACATTGCCTAACTTGAGAACCCCTGAACAATGTGAACGTTGGAGTGATTTAATGCCATTGATGAGTTGGCAACTCTGGTTAGCTAGGGATTTAGTGGTCGAGAATATATTACCTTGGCAATCTGCTGCGATCGATTTAACCCCTGGACGTGTTGCCCAATCAATGTTTTCGGTTTTAGTTAACATTGGTA
>NZ_JAUBSD010000221.1:0-1187 GCF_036704575.1 Microcoleus sp. K5-D4 | reverse complement strand
GTGCGATTCGTTGGGTAGAAACTAACCCTGAAATGGGTAGAGGATTACCCGCAAGCTACACAAGAATCTTCTCCCAAAGGGAGAGGCTTCGCCAAGACAATTTGATAGTCATGTGGGTGAGGTAAATATCCTAGAAAACTAAGTCCCACCCTCCAGGTGCAGGAGTGAAAGCACACAGAGCGCAGTCAAGAATTGCGTCCCCCAGGGTAGCGACTAGCCATCAATCCTTGAAGCGGGGGTGAAAGGTGTTAAATACTGGAAGCCTAATCCGGTATACATCAAGCAAGAGTTCATGAGTAGGAATACGAAGGTATGTTTGAACCATCGTCAGAAATAACCAGCGCAATCAGGCTGAAACGCTGGGAGTCCCAAAAGGGCAAGGATAATGGGGAGTTGGCAAGGTCCTGGGTGTCCAACAAGCACTTCCTCTAAACCCGGTGGATAGTACCGCTCTAAAAACTCAAACAATGACTATCAGAAACGAAATAACCTCTCGTCTGTTCTCAATCTTCAATGATTGAGTAGGTGCTAACTAATACGAAGAGTAGGCAAGATTGATTCAAAAGCAAAACGCCTCACTGTAATGGTGAGGATATGCAGACAGAATCACGGTGATTTGGAAGATGAAGTTTCCAGTAGCAGTAAATATGTCTAATACGAGTTTAAAGACTACGGGGGAATGGCATTCTATTAACTGGCGAAAGCTAGAACGTAGAGTGTATAAGCTGCAACAGAGAATTTATCAAGCCTCGATTCGTGGCGATGTAAAAACATATCGCAGACTCCAAAAAACGTTGATGAATTCTTGGTCAGCAAGAGCGTTAGCGGTTCGTAGAGTTACCCAGGATAATTGCGGCAAAAAGACGGCAGGTGTAGACGGCGTTAAATCGCTGACTCCTAATCTCCGTCTTGCCTTGATAAATCAAATAAAACTGGGTTCTAAGGTCAGCCCGACTAGGCGTGTATGGATTCCCAAGCCTGGACGTGATCAGAAGCGACCTTTAGGAATACCTACAATGGATGACCGCGCCTTGCAAACGCTTGTCAAACTGGCATTAGAACCAGAATGGGAAGCGCGATTTGAACCAAACTCATACGGGTTCAGAGCCGGAAGGTCATGTCATGATGCAATCGAAGCAATCTTTAACTCCATCAGGTATAAACAAAAGTTTGTACTTGATGCTGAC
>NZ_JAUBSD010000220.1:0-1197 GCF_036704575.1 Microcoleus sp. K5-D4 | reverse complement strand
TAAGCTGCTACGCAGCTAAACCGGATAAAATAGCATTGCCTTTATTTTTGATTTTTCGCTCCCATTTAATAACCATTTCTCCTTCATTTAATAATCTATGTAGTAATTCTGACAATTCTTCTACTGACTTAAACAGTCGATGTGCTATATATTCTTTCGCTGAATGCCAGACCAATTCAATCAAATTATAATCGGGGCTGTAAGGTGGCAAAAATTCTAAAATAATATGAGGCATTTCGGCTGATATTTGGCTCAGAATATCTTTCTTTTTGTGAAAACTAGCATTGTCTAAAATAATTACAATCTTCATTCCCGATTCGGCAAATTCTTCAGCTTGATTTCCCAGTTCTCTCCATTCTTGAACTATCGAATCATTTAAGGCATTAATTTGCTCGTAAAAGGTATTCGAGTCTCCTCTTTTTATCACAAAATTTAACCTTTTTTTGTCATGATATCTCAACCCACCCATGATATTCACTCTACCTCTTTTCCTTTGACCTGTGATTTTTTTTCGACTGCCTTTTTTACCCCAATTTTTTCTTCTTATCACTCGTAAACTGAATCCACTCTCGTCCCAAAACCATACCTGTAAAAGCTCTGGGGTTTCTTTCGTTATTCTTAAATACTCAGATAACTTCTGTTTAAATACTTCTCTTTCAATTGGATTTTGTTTGTCCTCTAAACTATATTTAGCCCAAATATAAACGTATTTTTTTTTATGTAGTATTCTGGATATTTGGGAACCACTCAATTTAATTCCTGTGACTTTTTCTAAATAGGTTGCTAGTCTGGCTGCCGTCCATCTCCCAAATTCATATCCATATTCTGCCGGTTCTTTATCGATTGTATCTATCAATATTTTTTCATACTCTGGAGTGACTTTGCGAAAATTTCCTGAGCTTCTTTTATCTAAAAAACTATCCAAATTATCTGGGTCGCCATGCACTGACCAATAAGCTACTGTTGTGTAAGCAATCTCCATAAATTCACTAATTTCTCGATATGTTTTTCCGTCATTTACTAGCAACAAAATTAGAACTTTTTCCCTCACGTAATTATCCTCAGACTCTTTTAGTAGTTTAACGAGTCTCTGTTTTTGATTTTGAGATAGATGGTTTTTGGCTGGCATACATTCTAACTAATGAGCGCTTATTTTATATTTATATTATACAATCTAGCTGCGTATCAGCTTATCAA
>NZ_JAUBSD010000219.1:0-1204 GCF_036704575.1 Microcoleus sp. K5-D4 | reverse complement strand
TATAGCGATCGCAAATGATTTGTAAATCATCGAGCGTGTATAATGAGAGATGTAAATCTAAGTATAAGTTGAGATGTTCCGAGAGAAATCGTCAGACAAATTCAAAGAAGATGAAGCCCAGGCTTTATTAGAACTCGAAAATTTTATTGCCGGCAATCCCGACCCAAGAGAACTAAAAAGAGCTCCTTCTGTTCGGATGCTAATTGAAGGGATATGTCGCAAAACTATCCAAACTATTTTGGGAGTATCATCTCCATTTATCAGCAAGTGGAAAATCAATTATGCGTTGTATGGAATTGAAGGATTGCTCTTAAATCATCGAGGCTCGCAGGGACAGCTTAAGCCAGAAGAACGAGAGGAAATTATCCAATGGTTAACCGAGAAAAATCAGTGGGATATATCTGCTGTTGCCAATTATATAGCAGAGCGATATCAGATTGAATTTAAATCTCAAACCAGCTACTATCAACTCTTTAAGTCAGCGGGAATTAGCTGGAAAAAGTCTCAAAAAAAGAACCCAAAAAGTGATGAAGAGCTTGTCAAAAAAAAGCACCAAGAAATTTGTGAAACTCTCGAAGAACATCGAGAAGCTTTCTTAGTCGAGAAAGCTTGTGGTGTATTTGATTGATGAGTGTCACCTTCTTTGGGGAGATGCCTGTGGCTATGTTTGGGGAAGGCGCAATGAGAAAATAGAAATACCAGTGGTAAATGAGAGAGAAAAACAAACTTATTATGGTGCGATAGATTATTTAACCAAACAGTTTGTTCTGCGAGAATATGCGACTGCGAATTCCGAGAATACGGTCGATTTCTTAAAGTATTTACAATGCTTAAATCCGGAAGCGAGACACTTGATTATTTGGGATGGAGCTAGTTACCACAAATATAAAGAGATGAAGGCTTACCTAGAAGAAGTTAATCGAGGCAAACAGAAGGATGAATGGCCTTTAACTTGTGTCCTATTTGCTCCCAATGCTCCGCCTGCAAAATCCTGTAGAGGATATTTGGCTCCATGCCAAAACTTGGGTGAGAAAATTTGGGAATCGGATCGGTTCTTTTTCCTTGGTTAAATGGTTCTTCAATTTTACCATACAGCAGCAAAGATTTGACTTTCCCAAGCTACACAAGTTTGGTGATGCGTGAGCTAACATTCTCATGAAACTCATGCTCGATCGAACCCTCAATCGATTTATGAATGATTTGC
>NZ_JAUBSD010000218.1:0-1206 GCF_036704575.1 Microcoleus sp. K5-D4 | reverse complement strand
AGCATCCTCAACCAGAACCGATAGTCGAAAATCTGCCCGTTGTTTCAGAAACAGTAGAGTCGATCGAGCATCCTCAAACAGAATCCGAACCAGTTGTAGAAACCGTACAGCCGATAAAAGGCAAGCATCTCAGTTTGGGTGTCACAGAAACCAGATCATCTTACTCGCTACAGATATCTAAACAAGCAAGCAGGATGCTCACTTTTGTAAAAAACATTTTTTACAAAAGTGAGAGACTCCCGATCGAACCTTCTCCACCAGAATCCGAACCAGTTGTCGAAAGACAAGAGTCGATCGAGCATCCTCAACCAGAACCGATTGTCGAAAATCTAGAAGTTTCACAAACCGTAGAGTCGATCAAGCATCATGAACCAGCATCGGAACCAGTTGTAGAAACCGTAGAGTCGATCGAGCATTCTCAACCAGAACCGATAGTCGAAAATCTGCAAGTTGTAGAAACCCTAGAGTCGATCGACTATTCTCAACCAGAATCTGAACCAGTTGTCGAAAGGCAAGAGTTGATCGAGCATCATGAAGCAGAACCGATACTCGAAAATCTAGAAGTTTCACAAACCGTAGAGTCGATCGACTATTCTCAACCAGAACCGATAGTCGAAAATCTGCAAGTTGTAGAAACCGTAGAGTCGATCGACTATTCTCAACCAGAACCGATAGTCGAAAATCTGCAAGTTGTAGAAACCGTAGAGTCGATCGACTATTCTCAACCAGAATCCGAACCAATTACAGAAACAGCAGAGGAAATAAGCGATTTAGAACCTGGAATGCAACCAGTGGCAGATTTTCTGGAAACTGTAGAAAGACAAGAGTCGATAGAACATCCTCAACCAGAACCGATTGTCGAAAATCTGCTCATTGTCGAAACAGTAGAGTCGATAGAACATCCTCAACCAGAACCGGTTGTCGAAAATCTCGAAGTTTCGGAAACGGTAGAGTCGCTAGAACATCATCAACCAGCACCGATTGTCGAAAATCTACTTATTGTCGAAACAATAGAGTCGATTGAGCATTCTCAGCCAGAACCGATTGTCGAAAATCTGGTCGTTGTCGAAACAGTAGAGTTGATCGAGCATTCTCAGCCAGAACCGATTGTCGAAAATCTGGTCGTTGTCGAAACAGTAGAGTTGATCGAGCATTCTCAGCCAGAACCGATTGTCGAAAATCTGGTCGTTGTCGAAACAGTAGAGT
>NZ_JAUBSD010000217.1:0-1275 GCF_036704575.1 Microcoleus sp. K5-D4 | reverse complement strand
CTGGGGGGGTGACAACCCACCCAAAACCCATAGCTAGTAAGGATTGAGCCAACTTGTGGTAAAAAAAGATAGGCAGCAGAATTGTTACACGCTTGCCTATCTAAAAAATTAATGATACCAAGATTCTACCAGACTCACTTACAAAAATACCTGACGCCATCTCAGTTTTTGGTGATGACAACCTTATTATCTTTAATGCGAGCGGAAAAACAAGTGAGATTAGAGCGACTCTCCCGAGTGTTTCCTTGTCTAATTACAGCCGAAAGTCGGCGACGGAAATTACAAAGATTTTTAGATTTACCTCACTTGACGATCGAATTAATTTGGTTCCCATTAATTACTTACTGGTTGACTACTTATTGCTCTGTCGGTCAAACCTTATCAATCGCAATAGATCGGAGCCAATGGGGGTGTATTAATCTTTTCATGGTTAGCTTAATCTGGGAGCGAAGAGCAATTCCATTATACTGGTCATTGTTGCCCAAATTGGGCAGCAGCAACTTCGAGGAACAGACTACAAATCTACAGCAAATTTTACCATTATTTTCCGAATATAAAGTCATCGTTTTAGGAGATCGTGAATTTTGTTCGATCGACTTAGGGAACTGGCTTAAGGAAAAGGGTGTGTCTTTTTGCTTGAGACTGAAGAGGAATCATTGTATCGAAATAGAACATTTAGTTTGGCAGCGGTTAGATGAATTAGGAATAGTACCAGGAACCTCTTTATATTTTCAAGGTAAAAGAGTGAGAAAAACTCAACCTGCCACTGGATTTGATCTTGCTTGTAAGTGGAAAAGAAACTATGGGACATGGAAGGTTGATGAAGCGTGGTTTATTCTCACAGATTTAGGGTCGTTGCGGGCAGCGATCGATGCTTACAAGAAACGGATGGGCATTGAAGAAATGTTTCGAGATTGTAAAACAGGGGGCTACGATCTGGAAGGAACTAGCTTAAAAGGCAACCGACTGATTAACATAATTCTGCTCGTGACACTCTCCTATAGTTCGGCAATATTTGAAGGCACCGAACTGAGGAAAAAGCAGGTAGAAAAATATGTATGTCGGCGTCAAGAACCTAAAAAAAGATATCGGAGACGGAGTACATTTGGTGTTGGCTTAGATGCAGAAAAGTGGGTGAATTATCTCGAAAAATATTCCCAAGAAGTGGAACAGTTTATAAAGTTAACTCGAAATAAACGCCGCTTTTACCAACAAGGTATGCGGGCTGCAACCCTGATTCGGTCTATCTCTTAGGCATCTTTGTCACCCCCCCAG
>NZ_JAUBSD010000216.1:0-1283 GCF_036704575.1 Microcoleus sp. K5-D4 | reverse complement strand
GCCTATCTTTTTTTAGCACACATTGGCTCAATCCTTACAAAGGTATGGGTTTCAGGCTGGTTGTTACCCCCCCAGGGCGCAGGAACTGTTAGGGTTTATTTCCGGCACTATCCAAGCTTCTACTTACAACTTTTACTATTCCCTTATTTTAGCTGCCCTCCATCCATCTGTTTCTCCAGAAGAGCAACAAGAATACTGGACTAAAATCGAGGCTAACCAAGCGCAAATGAAAAACTGGGCAACTAATTGCCCGGAAAATTTTCTGCATAAGTATCTTTTAGTCGTCGCAGAAATGACCAGAATATCGGGTAAGTGGTATGAAGCGATCGATTTATACGATGGAGCGATTAAATTGGCTAAAGAAAATGAGTTTATTCAGGATGAAGCACTCGCCAACGAACTAGCCGCCAAGTTTTGGTTTGCCCAAGAAAAACACGATTTTGCCCAAATTTATTTAAAAAAAGCATACCAAGGTTATCAAATTTGGGGAGCCAAACGCAAAGTAGAAGATTTAGATAAAAAATATCTCCAGTGGCTGGGTTCAAGTCGAACAGCTACTGAAAATACCACTAATCCGATTACCACAACCGGTGAAAAATCAGGTGAAGCGCTAGATTTTGCCGCAGTAATGAAAGCATCCCAAGCTATTTCCGGTGAAATCGTTCTAGAACAATTGTTAAACCAGGTGATGAAAACTGTAATTGAAAACGCAGGCGCTCAAAAAGGTTTTCTGATTCTGGATCAAGGCGGGAATTGGGCAATTGAAGCGGAAGCAGCAGTAGAATCCGAGATCATTACCATTATGCAATCCATTTCCATAGATTCTGTAGATCCCGCAACTGGAATTCCCCTGCTGTCAACCGCCATAGTTAACTACGTCGCTCGCAGCCACGAAAATGTAGTATTAAATAACGCCACCGATGAAGGACTATTTACTGGGGATTCTTACATTACCGCTACTGGGCCCAAATCCATCCTCTGCACTCCCCTACTCAATCAAGGCAAACTAGGTGGAATTCTCTATTTAGAAAATAATTTGGCGATCGGCGCATTTACCTCGGAAAGAGTCGAAACTTTAAAAATCATTGCTGCTCAAGCTGCGATCTCGATTGAAAATGCAAGTCTCTACGAAAAATTAGAAGATTACAACCGAACTTTAGAGCAAAAAGTAGAAGATCGCACCGCACAGTTAGCCCAAGCTAATGCAGAAATATTGGTTTTGAACGATCGGCTAAAAGTAGAAAACCTTCGCATGAGTGCCGAACTAGACGTAACCCGCCGCC
>NZ_JAUBSD010000215.1:0-1301 GCF_036704575.1 Microcoleus sp. K5-D4 | reverse complement strand
GTCGGAGTAGGCACCGGGACGACACTACCTCCCAATTCAAAAGAGCCGCTGTCGACGATGGCACCTGGAATGCTGTCGCCATCTTGAGGGCGAGTCACGCCACGCTGATCCTTGGTGGGTGCGCCCGTAGCAATCCCTTGATCAATGGCCGGACTTCCTGTCAGCAGCGGCCTGACTAAAGCACCATTGAGGTTTTGCAAAGGGCCAAGTAAGGGGTCTGCGAGCGTAATACTTGCCGTCGCATTGTAATCGTTGAAGTTAGTAGTTTTTTTGACAGGCCACTGAAAATTGCCACCTTGGTCAGTTAGTTCGCTGCTGGTGTGCTGCTGAATGCCAAACTCATTCCCCGCCGTGTTGTTAGAAAAAATCGTGTTCTTGACACTGACAGGCTTTCCCGACGCCGCCGAGATGCCTCCGCCCACCCAACGGGCGGAATTATCGGCAATGGTGGTGTTGACGATCGTTGTGGGGGCATAAAGAGCCATTGCACCACCGACATTGCCGTAAAAGTCGGTAGTCCCACTAACTTGGTTGCCAGAAAAGGTGCTGTTAGTAATCGTGGTAGGCGCATCCATGATCCACATGGCGCCACCTTGACCGGGGGCTTTGTTACCAGCAAAGGTGGTGTTGGAGACCGTAAGTCCTTTGTTGAGGCCGTTGCTCAAGTTTACCAACCCGCCTCCAACTCCGTCGTTGCCACCGGGAAGCGACAGAATTTCGTTGTTTTGGAAGGTGCTGTCTGCAATACTTACGCTATCTTGGGTGCCGGTAAACAGATAAGCTGCTCCGCCTTCGCCTCGCCCTTTGTTGTCTTGAAATACACTTTTGGTGATCTTAATTGTGCCGGAAGCTTCGCTGGGATTGCTGGCTCGATCGGTATATAGTGCGCCGCCGAAACCTCTTAAGAAATCATTGGACTTCCCTGTGGCGAAAGTGGCTGCTGTGGTGTCGTTGCCGATGAATCGGGAGTTGTCAATTGTCAGCTTACCTTGAAGGCTGTTAATCGCCCCGCCGTTAATTCCTTTGTTGTTGGTGAAGTCGCTGTTGGTGACTGTAATAGTTTTGAAACTCAAAAAGCCGATCGCACCTGCACCACGTTCATCGTTAGCGGCGGTGGCGACGTTGCCGTTGAATTTACTGTTGGTAACAGTCAGGGTATTGTTGAAATTACCAAAAATTGCGCCACCGCCTTTATCGGCGACGTTGTTGTTGAACTGAACATTGTCTACTGTGAGGTTTACTTCGTCGGTTGTGCCGATCGCGCCACCTCGATCGGTTGTTTTGCCGTTAGTAATAATCAG
>NZ_JAUBSD010000214.1:0-1314 GCF_036704575.1 Microcoleus sp. K5-D4 | reverse complement strand
CGTGATGCTCTATCTGCCCATTCTTGTAACTTATTCATGCCTTCTCTTATTCCCCAATCAAAGACCTGAATCCTTACCCGCGGTTTTTGAGTAGTTTCTTCACTAAGCTGAGATTCACCAGATTCTTTAGCCTTCAACTCAATGGGAACTAATTCTTGATCGCCCAAGATATCAGTTAATTTTTGGTCGAGCTTTTTGGCGATGAAGTGACGACCATAAGGTATTTCATTTGAACTACAAATCAAGTGGTTATTTTGATCTAAAAATACCTGTCCTATAATTTTTCCTTCGGGATGCTTTTGGCAAATAATTGCTCCTTTTTTTACATTAGGAGTCCCAGGGCGATCGCTCTGGAAATAATTTATAGCTTCCTCAAAGGTGATCCCCTCTAAAACTTCAGGTATCCCCAGAATGCGTGGCAAACATTTATTAAATTCGCCCACGATCCGCTGCACATCCCCAGAAGTGAGTTTGTGATCTTCTTGAGAGGTGTCTTTGGCAAACCAGTTAAACCGTGTCATATTTCCTCCAGAGCCTTTGATAACTTATAAATTTATACTAGATTCCTTGTATCTCTAATTATTTTACTCGGAAACTATATTTTTTGAGATCAATAAAAGTGTTATTTAGTGTACAGTTACATTTTTAAAACACTTTTCACTAAGAATAAAAAGTGTTATTTAGTTTCACAGGTGTCAGAAAGTGTGATATAGTGTGATTGTCAAAAATCAACCAACTTTTAGCTATGGATATCCAAGAGGTTTTACAATGGACTGACGAGCAAGTATTTGTGAAGACGGGAAAACATATTGATTCATTGCAAAGCTCTATATTAAAAGAAGTTTGGGAGGGGGAGAAATATCATAAAATAGCTAAAAAGTGCAATCGGAGTGAAGATCATATTAAACAAGTTTCTAGAAAATTATGGAAGATGCTTTCTGACGTATTGGGAGAAGATATTAAACAATCTAATGTTCGATCTATTTTAGAAACACAAGCATTGTCTAATATTTACAACAATAATGGTTCACAGATTGTTGGTTACATTAATAGTCATATCAATATCTGTGGAGAAAAACGGCAAGGTGCAGAAGAGGCCAAGCAGCGATCGCCCTCTGCCCCTGACTCTCCCCAAAATAATGCCCGATCGCCCATAATCGATTTAACAGACGCACCCGAACTCCCTTACTTTTACGATCGCACCTCAGAACTCTCCACCCTCAAACAATGGATTTTGGGCATTGCTGAATTAGGGTATGATAAGTAAGGCGTGCAAGCGCCAAAAATAAAACTTCAAAAAATCCAGAGTTTATG
>NZ_JAUBSD010000213.1:0-1328 GCF_036704575.1 Microcoleus sp. K5-D4 | reverse complement strand
AAACCGTGCATGAGACTTTCACCTCACACGGCTCCTCAATGTTTTGGTGCTTGTCACGCATACCTCATTACCCATTTGTCCGCGACTTTTTCAAGTCTTTTGGTGGGCTTAGGCTCGGCACTATTGCAGCCGGATTTGTTGCCAAGACTGCCATCATTGGCGGTCTTTGTATCGTGGCAATGTCTGTGTAGAAGTTGCCAATTTTTATAATCATCCTTTCCACCTTGCGATTTGGGGATAATATGGTCAATTTCCATCACATCATTTTCACGGAAAAACAATCCACAGTGGGCGCATTTTCCCTTTTGCCATTTCAAGAGTGATGAGACTCTTGTAGGCATTTCTGGGTTGTTGCCCATTCTTGTACTCCAATAAACCAGATTCCCGTCAAATGGGGACAGTTTGCCTTTGACTTTTACATGACGCACTATTTTAATGCGGGCATGGTCAAGTAACCGAAGTGGGTTTTTCCCAACTTCAGTGGTTGCAAATACCCAGTTATCATCGCCTATGGAGTGCCAATATTTCTTTGACACCCATCCCTTTGATTTCTTCGGGTGGCGGAATTTTGCCCAAGAGACAAGCTTTTGATACACTAGGTCATCTAACTGAGCGTAGATTTCCTTACTTATGACAGTCGAATAGTAGTTAGCCCAACCCCTAATGATAGGGTTTAGTCGCTTAATTAGCGCCGCTTGCGGTGCTGACTTATGGGAGTCAATTACATCCGACAGACGGTCATAATGTGCCTTCACTTTTTCCTGACTTGGGGTAATGATGGTCTTAAAACCGAGTAATTCCCCTTTCGTATTTTTACCTGTATGGTGTTTCCCTTTGGGGAACTGACGTATATTAAATCCAAGGAAGTTGAATCCTGGCTTTTCCTCAACAAAAGTTGAAAGAGTGTGCGTCAGCCGAGTTTTACTGGGTTTTAATTCCAAGCCTATGCCCATTAACCATTCCGAGATTATTTCCCGGCATCTTTGAACAACGGTTATGTCTTCATGGAGAATCACGAAGTCATCGGCGTACCTGATTAAAGTAGCTCCTGGCTGATAGCCAGCGTATTGACCTTTCTTGACAATTGTGCCACTAGGAAAGGCGCTTTTTATCCGGTTTTCCATCCCGTGGAGGGCTATGTTTGCCAAAAGCGGCGAAAGACATCCGCCTTGTGGCGTTCCCTCAGATGTAGGAAACAACTGCTTACCATCCATCACCCCCGCTTTTAACCATGCACGAATTTGACGGCGAATGGTGGGAGATGTATTCAGTTTTAAAAGCAGTGTTTCATGGTCGATACAGTCGAAACACTTCGATATGTCAGCATC
>NZ_JAUBSD010000212.1:0-1377 GCF_036704575.1 Microcoleus sp. K5-D4 | reverse complement strand
AAAGGTTTCATCCTATTTTACCTTTTTTGGTCTACCCCCTTGACAATTTGCACTTTTTCTTAACTTGTCACAAATGGGACACGGGGGACTGAAGTTCCCGTGTTCTTTCTTTCTTAGTTAGCCGAATGGTGTGGATCTTCTATATATTTTTTCGGCGTTGCTAAATACAGCTATGACTTCTAGATTTCGGAATGGCTATAAGCCAAGTAGGGTGAGTGTTTTAAGTTCCGAGAAAAGTAGATTTATGCCGTGAATCAGCAACGCCAAATTTTGGAATAATATGCGTGAAGATTAGAGTAAAAAACACAGATTCTGAATCAACAAACAGTTTTTTAATTTAAATCGCTGCGGTTATTTACAACGGTTGCTCTGCTTGAGAAGGTGGCTCTTCTGGCAGCGGAATAAACTCTGTCTCTTGAGGAACCTGAGCAAACCGTCCCTCTCTCCAATCGAGTTTAGCTTCCTCAATGCGCGAGTGGCGACTCGAAACAAAATTCCACCACTTATGCCGCTCACCAACAGGTTCACCGCCAATCACAATACAACGAGCCTTGCCTGAAGCAGAAATGTTTACTTCAGTGCCTGAATTTAGAACTGCCAACCGATGTTGTTCCAGAGGCACTCCATCGATCGCAAGCCCCTCTGTTACGCTGTAAACCGCCTGTTCGCTGTAATTGCCCGGTAAGGTAAATTGCTTGCCAGGAGTCAGTTGCACGTCCAGATAAATCATGGGTGAAAATATTTGAACTGGGGAAGTACGACCATAGGCCTCACCGGCAATTAGGGTGAACGAAACTCCTGCATCCTCCCAAACAGGCAGCTCAGAAGCCGGATGATGCCGAAACCAGGGGTCGGTTTCTTCATATTCATCGGGAAGGGCTATCCAGGTTTGGATGCCATGCAGGATGGCTTCTTTGCTGCGATCGTCGTCAGGCGTGCGTTCGGAGTGGACAATGCCTCGCCCTGCTGTCATCCAATTCACCGCACCGGGACGGATTTCTTGAACGCTGCCCACACTATCGCGATGCAGCAAAACACCTTCAAACAGGTAGGTGACGGTTGCTAAGTTGATGTGGGGATGGGGTCTGACATCCACGCCCCGGCCGGGTGGAAACACCGCAGGGCCGAGATGGTCAAAAAAGATGAACGGGCCTACCAGCGCTAGAACGTCCGAGGGAAGCAAGCGGCGGGCTTGGAATCCACCCAAATCTTGAATGTGTGGCTCAATGAGATGCTGGAGGGTATCCGTCATGATGTTTATGAAGTTGGGAACGCTAATCGTGTCTGTCAAAAGTGCATTATAGCTAGTAAAAGTATAGTCATTTATTGCATGACATGGGAGGCGTTAAGTCCCTCCCCCTTCACTTTTACTTTGAG
>NZ_JAUBSD010000211.1:0-1390 GCF_036704575.1 Microcoleus sp. K5-D4 | reverse complement strand
CAATACTTCGGACAGTTTTTAAAGAGGGATACGATCGCAATAAAACAGAGAAGTGAAAAAGTGAGTGAAATCTGAGCCCAAAATAAACATAAAAAAAGGCACTCTTTTCGGTTAAGCTATAAAAACACACAAGCTCAACAGATTGCCTTATGAAAATCATTGAATCCATCTTACAACAAATGCCAGGGATTAGTCAACCCCAAAAGAAGTTTTTAATCACTTTATTCTCAACTATCTTGCTGGCTTATGGCAAGGTCAACTTCACAAATCTCAGCCGTTATAGTTGTTTAAGCGAAAAAACCTACCGTCGTCACTTTCTCAAAAGCTTTAACTTTCCACAATTTAATCAATATTTCCTCAAAGAAGCCTTAAACCCTGAACACACAATCATTGCTGTTATTGATTGTTCTTTTTTAAGAAAAAGTGGCAAAAAAACTGACGGTAAGGCTTATTTTTATAATGGTGTAGCTGGTAAATCAGAACAGGGATTAGAAATTTCTGTGATTTCTATTGTCGAAATTGAGACTCGTTTATCTTATAGCTTAAGTGTGCAACAAACTCCATCACGTCCTCAAATAAAGCCCGGAAAAAAAACGCCCAAAAATCAGAAGAATAAGTCGTCAAAAAAATCTCGTAAAAAACAGGATACTCAAAGCTCAAAGCCTGACATCACAAGAGTTGATGACTATGCACAACATTTAAAGAATACTCGTTCATTCTTTCCTAATTCTGTGCGTTATTTGGTAGCTGATGGCTATTACTATCGCTCTAAATTCTGGGAGGCTGTGCGAGAGTTGAATTTAGACTTTATTGGCAAGTTAAGAGTTGATGCTAACCTCCGCTATCTCTATACAGGTGAACAAAATAAACTGGGAGCTCCTCGCAAATATGATGGTAAGATTGACTGCCAAGATCTGAGTCGTCTTAACTTTGTTAAAGAAATAAAACCGGGGGTTTCACTCTATACACTGGTAGTCTGGAGTTGTTGTTTAAATTGCCAAATTAGATTGGCTTGTATCTCTGAAGTTCAAGCCAACGGCAAAATCAAAAATGCTTTATTAT
Organism: Microcoleus sp. K5-D4; assembly: GCF_036704575.1. Taxonomy (NCBI): domain Bacteria; kingdom Bacillati; phylum Cyanobacteriota; class Cyanophyceae; order Oscillatoriales; family Microcoleaceae; genus Microcoleus; species Microcoleus sp. K5-D4. Next base: position 328 of record NZ_JAUBSD010000211.1, on the reverse strand, counting down.
TTAGCACTGATATTCATCTACAACCTGAGCAAATTCTTGAATATTATCAGGCTCGCTTCCAGATTGAATTTATTTTTCGTGATGCCAAGCAATTTACGGGATTGTCTGATTGTCAAGCTCGTCATTTGCCACGGCTGGACTTTCATTTTAATGCCAGTCTTATTGCCTTAAATTTAGCCAAATATCAACTCTCTAGCTGTCATTCATCTGCCAAATCTTTTGTGTTTTCTATGGCTTCTTATAAACGTCTGGAATTCAATAAGCATCTACTTTATACCTTTATTGATAAGTTAGATTTAGACCCGGATTTGATTTTAAATCACCCTAA
>NZ_JAUBSD010000210.1:0-1417 GCF_036704575.1 Microcoleus sp. K5-D4 | reverse complement strand
GTGATGCTATATCTGCCCATTCTTGTAACTTTTTTATGCCTTCTCTTATTCCTCAATCACAGACCTGAATCCTTACGTTGGTGCTTACAAAAATCGGGGTTTAGCAAAGTTTAGTTTAGGAAGAATAGAAGAGGCGCTGGCAGATTATAATCAGGCAATCGATCTCGCTCCCAACGATGCTGATGCTTACAACAATCGGGGTAAGGTTAAGTATGAACTAGGGGAAAAAGAAGAGGCACTGGCAGATTTTGTTAAAGCGAACAACCTGAATCCAAAATTAGCTGTTGCCTACTACACTCAGGGTTTAGCCAAGTATCGTCAAGGAAAAATAGAAGAGGCACTCTCTGATTATAATCAGGCGATCAACTTGAATCCAAACTATGCTGATGCCTACAACAATCGTGGTTTAGCAAAGTATAACCTAGAACAAATAGAAGACGCAATCGCAGATTATAATCAGGCGATAGACTTGAATCCAAAATTAGCTGCGGGTTTCAACAATAGAGGTTTAGCCAAGTCTCGCCTAGGAAGAATAGAAGAGGCGCTGGCAGATTACAATCAGGCAATCGCTCTCGCTCCCAACGATGCTGATGCTTACAACAATAGAGGTAATGTGAAGTATGAACTAGGGGCTAAACAAGAGGCGCTGGCAGATTTTATTAAAGCGAACGAGCTGAATCCAAAATTAGCTTTTGTCTACTTTAAGAAGGGTGTAGCTAAGTCTGAATTGGCGCAAAAAGCAGAGGCGCTGGCCGCTTTTTCTAATGCGGTTAATCTGAATCCAAAATTAGCTGTTGCCTACTTCTTGCGGGGTAATATCAAGTTTGAGATTGGGCAAAAAGCAGAGGCGATCTCCGATTATAATCAGGCGATCGACCTCGATCCCAAATTTTCTGCTGCTTACGTCAATCGGGGTGGTGTCAAATCTGCCCTAGGACAAAAAGCAGAGGCGCTCGCCGATCATACTAAGGCGATCGAGCTCGAACCAAAATTTTCTCTGGCCTATGTCTATCGGGGTGGTGCCAAGTATGAGCTTGGGGACAAAGCAGAGGCGCTCGCAGATTATAATCAGGCGATAGAGCTCGATCCTAAATTAGCTGTTGCCTACGTCAATCGGGGTATTGTCAAGTCTGACCTTGGGCAAAAAGCAGAGGCAATCTCCGATTATAATCAGGCGATCGACCTCAATCCTAAATTAGCTGTTGCCTACGTCAATCGGGGTATTGTCAAGTCTGACCTTGGGCAAAAAGCAGAGGCAATCTCCGATTATAATCAGGCGATCGACCTCAATCCTAAATTAGCTGTTGCCTACGTCAATCGGGGTATTGTCAAGTCTGACCTTGGGCAAAAAGCAGAGGCAATCTCCGATTATAATCAGGCGATCGACCTCAATCCTAAATTAGCTGTTGCCTACGTC
>NZ_JAUBSD010000209.1:0-1468 GCF_036704575.1 Microcoleus sp. K5-D4 | reverse complement strand
CGCTTTTACCAACAAGGTATGCGGGCTGCAACCCTGATTCGGTCTATCTCTTAGGCATCTTTGTCACCCCCCCAGAGCGCAGCCTCCAAGCCGAGACTGCCAATCATCAAACTCCAAATCAGAATTTCAACCATAAAAGGAGTTAAAAGTTAAAAATCAAAAACTCAAAAGACTCGCTTTTAACTTTCAATCTTTAATTTTTAAATAGCCTTCCACCACACAATCTGCACCCACTGTACGCCAAGAAACCCGCTCTAAAGTCAAAGCATCAGTCATTGCGGAAAAGCCCAAATCTCCTACAGGAGTTGGAGCACCTTGACCACCGACAATTTTAGGAGCAATAAAAGCCATAATTTTTTGAACTGCACCCTCAGCAATTGCCTGAGCGGCTAAAGTGCCACCGCACTCCCAGAGTACAGAAAGAAAAGATCGATCGTACAAATAAGCCATAACATTTGTCGGTGTCAGAGGCGAGAGTTCCACAACTTCCACCCCTTTGGCAATCAAAAATTCCTGAAATTCCGGGTTAACCCCAGGCTCAGTCAGCACCAAAGTAGCCGCCACAGAGGTTTCCCACAACCAAGCCGACTTCGGCAAATCCAAAGTGCGGCTCATCACCACCCGCAAGGGATTATTCCTATCAGGCTTGTGACTCGTCAGTAGGGGATTGTCTAGACGCACCGTATTTCCCCCAACAATCACAGCATCGCAGCCGACGCGCACCCGGTGTACCTCGCTCCGAGCCTCCTCACCTGTCACCCAAGCGCTGTGGCCGCTACTGGTAGCAATTTTACCGTCCAAAGTCATTGCATATTTCAAAATGCCAAAAGGCCGGCGGTACAAAATCCGGTGCACAAAAGCCTCGTTGAGTTTCTGGCAAGCTTCCCCTTCCACTCCCGCCACCACTTCAATGCCAGCCTCTCGCAACCGAGCTAGCCCAGTTCCAGCTACCAAAGGATTCGGATCGACCATGCCAGCCACTACTTTTGCCACCTTGGCCTTAACTAAAGCTTCAGAACAGGGGGGAGTCCGGCCGTAGTGGTTGCATGGTTCCAGGTTCACGTAGACGGTCGCTCCTGCGGCGAGTTCCCCCGCTTCCCGGAGCGCAAAAACTTCGGCGTGAGGTTGACCGGCACCGGGATGAAACCCTTCGCCGACAATCTTGCCGTCTCGGACAATTACAGACCCGACAAGGGGGTTGGGTGCGGTTTTGCCCAGAGCACGGCGAGCCAATTCTATGCAGCGGCGCATCATGGCTCGATCGAACTCTTGAACTTCGCTGTTTTCCAGTTGTTTTGTACCTTGCTGCTGTCCGTTAGCTAAGCTGGCGATCGCTTGAGCGTCCGCCGGAAAAGTTTCCATGAGATTTTGGTATTGTGAAACTTCAATAGGATTTTAAGCATCTATAAACAATAGTAGTATCATATAGTCATGAAAGTCAAATAAAGAACAATTAATGAATCAAAAA
>NZ_JAUBSD010000208.1:0-1476 GCF_036704575.1 Microcoleus sp. K5-D4 | reverse complement strand
ATCGCCAGAATGAACGCCGACGGCAGCCTGGATACTGCTTTCAACCCCACTGGCGGCATGAATAGCCAGGTCAATGCGATCGCGATCGATCCTAAACGCAACATCCGCTACACCCCCAACGCCAACTTCAACGGTGTAGACACCTTCACCTACACCGCCACCGACGGCGTAATTTCCACTCCCACCACAGTCACCGTCTTAGTCAACAACTCCCCCACCCTCGACAGCAGCGGCACACCCACCCTCACCGCCCAAAACCAAAACGACAGCGCCAGTACAGGCACACTCATCTCCACCATCATCACCAACCTCGGCGGCACAAAAATCGCCGATCCCAACGCCACCGCCTCCCAAGGCATCGCCATCACTGCCTTAAACACCGCTAACGGCACTTGGCAATACACCACCAACGGCACAACCTGGAATAACGCCCCAGCCGTTTCCGCCACCAACGCCTTACTCTTAGCGAGTGATGCTAATACAAAACTCAGATTTGTTCCCAACACAGGTTACAACGGCACTGTCGCCAACGCCATTACCTTCGCCGCCTGGGATCGAATTACAGGCACAAATGGCGGTGTCGCAGACTACACTACAGACCAAACCAATAACACCACATCCAGCGTTTTCAGCAGCGCCACCGAAACCGCCGCCATCACCATTAACCCCCCTCCCACCATTACCAACGTCACCTCTACCACAGCAAACGGCAGTTATGGCATTGGTACAAACATCGACATCACCGTTCAATTCTCACAAATCGTCAACGTCACAGGTACACCGCAACTAAGTTTAGCAGGCGCAACTCCCGTCGCTAGTTATCTTTCAGGAACAGGTAGCAACACCTTGACATTCCGGTACGCAGTAGCAGCGGGTGATAGCAGTGCCGACTTAGACTATCTTTCCACAACTGCCTTATCTTTAAGCGGCGGAACTATTAAGAATGCTGCCACTGCTGATGCGATTTTAACCTTACCCACTCCCGCTGCTGCTAACTCTTTAGGTGCAAATAAAGCAATAGTAATTGACACTCTTGCACCCACAGTCACCAGCATCACCTCTACCACCGCCGATGGCAGTTACAACACAACTGGCAACATCAATGTCACCGTCAACTTCAGCGAAGCACTTACCTTAGCTGGCGGTAGCATGACAGTCGCCTTAGACACAGGTGGGACTGTAACTATTGCACCTTTCACAGGCACATCTGCTGTGGGCACATACACTCCAGCAGCCGGACAAAATAGCACCGACCTTAACTCAATTAGCATAACTTTAGGGGGAAGTGCAACCTTAAAAGATGCTGCTGGAAATGATGCAACATTAACTATCCCTACAGGACAATCTTTAGCTAATAACAAAGCCATAGTTGTAGACACCGTTGTACCAACAGTAGCCTTAACATCAACATCACCAACCACCACAAACGCACCCTTTGATGTAACAGCAACATTCAGCGAAAGCGTCACAGGATTC
>NZ_JAUBSD010000207.1:0-1482 GCF_036704575.1 Microcoleus sp. K5-D4 | reverse complement strand
CAGGGTAAACGCATCTAAATTAATTTGACAAAACCCTGGATTTGTGCATGACTCAATCACTAAAAAAACCTTCCTAAAATTCTTTATTTTAACCCGATTTGAGCAGATTAAATCAGAACCTTAAGAATTTCTCAACTTCTTAAAGCCGGATAATTTTCCTTCTTAGATAGGTCTTAAATTTCGAGCATTAACTGGCAGAGTTTAAAATTTGAACTAAATAATTATTGTCCATTGCCGCTCGATACCGTTTCATTTTTAGACTTTCTTTAGACGTTTTCTCTTGTTTCAATAAATTTATTGCTAATCGACGTAGAAGTGCAAAATTTTCGGGAGAGTTCTGTTTCCGAATCCGGCTTTCATCTTCACAAAATGTAACATCAAGTGTCCAATGTAAGCTATTTTCAATGCCCCAATGACTGCGGATCGCCCCAGCAATTTTTTCAGCATTACTGCTTAAACTGCTCAAGTAGAAACGAGCTTCTGTCGTGGTTTTATTCCACAGCCGTCGTTCACTAACTATCATGACAACTGTTTTTAATCCCCTCCATAATTTTTGATTGTGCAAAGGTGGTAACTCGGATATATCCACATTCCAGACTTGTCTTTTTTCCACTCGATGATGTCCAGCTTCTACTTGTTCATAATAGCTATACTCTCTACCTAAAAAATCTTCTTCTTGAGCTAATTCAAACCACTCTTTTACAGCTTGGTAGAGGAGTTTTTGATTACCTTTTAAAGCTAAAACATAATCTCCTTTTTTCTTAACAATCAAAGATGTTAGGTCTTTTTGACAGCCCATAGCATCTATGGTTATTACGCTTCCGGCAATTTCTAACATTTCTATTAATGCTGGAATTGCTGTAAGCTCATTAGACTTTTTATCAACTTTTTTTTGTCCTAAAACCAATTGATGAGATGAAGACCAGGCAGTAACTATATGTAGGGCTTTTTGCTGGTCATTTCGGTCATAAGATTGTTTCATTGTTTTGCCATCAATGGCAATCACTTCTAGTTTTAATTCCTTGACTATCGAATTTACCCAACTCAAAAAACATTCTTGAAACTGTTGTGGTTCAATTCGGGCAAATACCCGACTAAATGTGTCATGAGATGGTATGCCATTCGGTAATTCTAGAAAGCTTTTTAACCATTCATATTTGGCGTTACCATAAGCTTCTATTGCCACCCATCCGTCGGCACCGCTGATGATACCTAGAATCGCAATCGCAATAATATCTTTGAGCAAATGTTCTTTACTTCTTTCTATTCTGGGGTCTTTCAAATTGGCAAAATGTTCTAAAAAACTGGTATTCAAAATATTCATTGAATGTAATGAATCTGTTTGTTTTTGTTGGGAATTTACAGCTTTACTAAAACCTCTTGCCATTGATAGCACCAATAAACTACAATAAACTACATTGAAATTTAGTCGTATTTAACTGTAGCATATTTTGGGTTAAAGTTAAGATGCGTTTACCCTGG
>NZ_JAUBSD010000206.1:0-1497 GCF_036704575.1 Microcoleus sp. K5-D4 | reverse complement strand
CTGGAGTTTAGACTAAAAAAGAGAGAACGGTGGCAAAAGAAAAACTTGAGCCACCGTTAAGGAGAGAATGAGGGTGAAAAATAAAACCCATCCACTCCCTAAATGAACAGTGAACGATTAAAGGACTTTCGTCAAGCAGCATACGAGTTATTGGTGCGAGCGAAGGATGCAACATTCGAGCTGATAGATGCAGTGATGACAACCAGGAATGCGTCATGTTTAGCGGAATTTTCGCTCAGTCCGTTATTCAGTCGTCAATGGTCAAGCATATACGAAGCCTTACAAGACAGTAGGCCAGACCGGAGAAAACTAATGGAGTTGTATATTAAGCAATTAGAGCAGGAAGCACCTGCAATGGAACATATGTTAGTAGCAATCGACCATACCGCATGGGGGAGACCAGATGCTAAAACATTAAAAGACAGAACCCATGAATATCAGGGGGGCGTAATTATTGGACAAGGATACAGCACAATTGCGTGGATACCCGAAGCAGAAGGAAGTTGGGCACTACCGTTGCTGCACGAACGGATGAGCAGTGCAGAATCCCCAATACAAAAAGCGGCAACACAACTGAAGCTAGTCTGCCAACAGAGCGTCAATCCAGTATTAGCAGTTTTAGACCGAGAATATGGCAATGCAAGTTGGGTACTAGCGATAGCAGATATTGAAGCTGATTGTTTAATGAGAGTCCGAAGCAATGCCTGCTTGTGGTCAGCACCACCAGCCTATAGTGGTCGCGGCAGACCACGGAAACACGGGCCCAAAATCAAGCTCAACGACCCAACCACATGGCTCGAAGCGGATACTGTGATTGAAATTGACGAACATCCGCAGTTGGGACAAGTCCGAGTTAGGCAATGGCTTGACTTACATTTTTATCGTGCAGCAGGACAGAGAGTCAATTTAATCCTTGTGGAAAGAATGAATCTCATGTCAAGCGGTCAGCCGTTTCCACCCTTGTGGTTGGCTTGGGTCGGAGAGCGCACTCTACCCTTAGAAACTGTTTGGTTTAAGTATTTACGACGTTTTGGAGTGGATCATTGGTATAGATTTGCTAAGCAACGATTACATTGGACATTACCTAACTTAAAAACTCCCGAACAATCAGAGCGGTGGAGCGATTTAATGCCGTTGATGAGTTGGCAACTCTGGCTGGCTAAGGACTTAGTGGTCGAGAATCGACTGCCTTGGCAATCTGCTAGTATCAATTTAACTCCTGGACGTGTTGCCCAATCAATGTTGTCGATTTTAGTTGACATTGGTACTCCGGCTCAACTGCCTAAACCTAGGGGCAAATCACCTGGTTGGGAAAAAGGAAAGGCACGTACTAAAGCACCGTACTATCCCACTGTTAAAAAACGGGTTTCTCGACGCAAAAAATCTTCAAAATTAGCTGTTTAATCTTCTACCTCTTGAGTTGTTGAGTAACAGCTTGCCTTCTAGTGAAAGGCAGCTACTTTTAGCTGCGACCATTGTTTAGTCTAAACTCCAGTT
>NZ_JAUBSD010000205.1:0-1526 GCF_036704575.1 Microcoleus sp. K5-D4 | reverse complement strand
CGTAAGGATTCAGGTAAAAAATAGTTGATTGAGAGCCGAAAAATCTGGTAATGTAGTCAGATGAGCGAAAAGCCAGAGTTATCAGCAGCACTAAAATTAGAAATAGTTGACCAGTTGAGCCGTGAGGAACTGGTCAAAATTGTGCTAACTCAACAGAAGCTGATTGAAAAACTACAAGCAGAACTCGAAAAGCTCAAAGAGAGACAGCCCAGCAATAGCAAAACATCATCGAAACCCCCATCAAGCGATCTCATACAGAAATCAGAGCTCGCCAAAGTTGATAACTCAAAAGAATCAGAAAAAGATCCCAAGCCCAAACCAGGAGGACAGCCAGGACATATTGGCAAAACCCGAAAAGGATTTGGACGAGTGGATAGATATCAAATCAGCACTCCGGACTCTTGTGAACATTGTGGTAGCAGAGAATTAAGTGATGCGATGGGTTACAGCAAGCAGCAGGTAGCCTGTTTAGTTGGCAGACCAATTGAAGTAGTGGAATATCAACGAGTCAAGTGTCAATGCCTAGAATGTGGAGCAATGGCACTTGGACCTGTCTCACCAGGCATCGTGGCAGGACAAGACTTGAGCATCGATCTACAAGCATTATTGGTATGGTTAGGTAATTATGGGCACCTATCCTATGAAAAACAACAAGAATTGCTGCGGGAATTAGGTGGAATCGAAATTGGAATCGGCACCTTACAAGCAACAAACGCGCGGTTAGCCAATGCTGTAAAGCCGGCCATCGAAGCCTTGTGGAAATGGGCACCATTACAACCCAGCATCCATGTGGATGAAACTCCGTGGTGTGTCAAGGGAGTCAAAGAATGGTTATGGACAGCGACAGGTAAAGATTTTTGCCTGTTCCATGCGGCAAACACTCGCAGTAGAGCCGAATTAGAGACAATGCTGGGTTCGGAGTTTGCTGGAGTGTTGAGTTCTGATGATTTTAGCGTCTACAACGGTGTGATTGTGGGAGCGCAGCAGAAATGTTTAGCCCATCTACGGCGACATTTTAAGAAAATTCTGCAAATGGGCCGCGGTAACGACACTGTCGTCGCAGAGGCATTTTTGGAATTAATTGATGAGGCATTTCGACAACATCGAAAATGGCGCGAGCAGCCTGAAGAACTCGATTATCACACTTGGGCGAGGGACTTTAAGGTGAGGCTGGCAGAATTGTTAAATACTTGGCAAGGTCATGTTGGTTATGCTGCTGGACTTTTACTGCGTTCATTGCGTGATAAAGCGCACCAATGGTGGTATTTTTTAGACCACCCGTCCATTCCCCCTGACAATAATTTGGCTGAACGTTCCCTCCGATTAGCTGTGACTAAGCGTAAGGTATCTGGCGGTTCCCGCTCCATGTCTCGGTTTGAACAAACTGCTGATTTGTTATCTGTGATTCAGACTTGTCGGTTTCAAGGTATCCGTGCAATATATTTTTTCCGTGATGCTCTATCTGCCCATTCTTGTAACTTATTCATGCCTTCTCTTATTCCCCAATCAAAGACCTGAATCCTTAC
>NZ_JAUBSD010000204.1:0-1541 GCF_036704575.1 Microcoleus sp. K5-D4 | reverse complement strand
TTCATCTTTTTATTCACGATCGAGTATTGCATATAATTGTATCATAGTCTTGATAATGATTTAGGATTGCTATATGTCACTCAAGGTTCTGGGCCGCTGATGCTGATGCTGCACGGATTTCCTGAATTTTGGTATTCTTGGCGACATCAAATCCCAGAATTTGCATCAGATTATAAAGTAGTCGCTGTAGATCTCAGGGGTTACAACGACAGCGACAAACCTCACGATCAATCTGCTTAGGTGATGGCAGAGTTTGTGCAAGATGTCAAAGGCATTATTCAGGGTTTGGGATACGAAAGTTGCGTCTTAGTTGGTCACGACTGGGGAGGTGCGATCGCCTGGAATTTTGCTTATGGTTATCCCCAAATGGTGGATAAATTAATTGTGATGAATCTACCACATCCGGCAAAGTTTGCTGAAGGGTTACGCACTCCCCAACAATTGCTGAGAAGTTGGTACATCTTTTTGTTTCAGTTGCCAGTTTTGCCGGAGTTGTTAATTCAGTTTGGCGACTCTCAGGCAATTTCGGCTGCTTTGGAAGGTATGGCAGTTAACAAAAGCACCTTTAGCCCCTCCGATATTGAAGCTTACAAAGATGCGGCTGCCAAACGGGGCGCTCTGACTGCTACTATCAATTATTACCGCAATATTGCTCGCGGGTTTCTCGATCGCCAGAATTGGAGGGTTCTGGAAGTTTCGACGCTGATGATTTGGGGAGAAAATGATGCCGCCCTCGGCAAAGAGTTAACCTATGGAACCGCAGATTACGTCCGGGATTTTCAGATTCATTACATTCCTAATTGCAGCCACTGGGTGCAGCAGGAACAGCCGCAGTTAGTGAATCGGTACATGAGAGATTTTTTGGCAAGTAACTTCCTTGGTGTTGCACAAAGGTGAATGATTAAGAGAACAGAGGAATCCGCCCGTGTTTAAGATAGTAGATCAGCAAGCGTACTGACTTGTACAACATGTCAACGGACTTGGAATAACACAAAGTCTTGCGGTGAAGTCGAGCCAGATAGTGCCGTAGACGACAATTTTCTCCTTCAACTCTAGTCATCCCTGTTTTGCTCCCTCTTTTGGTCACACTCATCGCTTAAACAAGCGATACACACAATAGCCGTCAGTGATAAGCTGTTGTGCCTTTAAATAGGGTATAACTAAAATTTAGTTTAGTCAATAACTACAAAAATGCCAGCCAAAAACCATCTCAATCCCAAACAAATAGAGAAACTACAAAAAGCCTTAATAGAAGAAGAAAAGGCAAATATCAGAGAAATAATTATGATTTTATTATTGCTCAAGGACGGCAAAACGAATCTAAAATTGCTGAGTTTTTGGGTTGTTCAGTAAACAAGGTATCTTACTGGTGTCTCAAGGGAGACCCAGACAATCTAGAAAATCTAATAGATGAAAGGATGAAGGGAAATCACAAAAAAGCCACAGATAAGTAGGTCGGCGCCCAAAAACCGAACTATGTTAAAATAAGTAAAGAAAGAGAACACATCTACTGAGGTAACTCAATATATGGGCGCTAGATT
>NZ_JAUBSD010000203.1:0-1585 GCF_036704575.1 Microcoleus sp. K5-D4 | reverse complement strand
GTGCGGTTCGTTTCTATGAAACTAGCCTGTATGGGTTAGGGGATTAGAGCCTTTACGCCGCCTTGGGTGCAAGCCCTAAAAGATAGTAAAGGTAACTTCAGTTGAGTGTGAGTGCGTCAAACTCAAATTTGACAAGTCTTACCCGCTAGGAATGGCGTGATGCCAAAACTGCCCACATGGATAGAGAACAAACTCTAAAAATGAAGCTGGGGACAGAACGAGAATAACAAACCTGAGATGGGAGCAACTCGTATAGGTAAGTAGTCAAGGTTAAACATTAGTTGAACTCTCGGAAAAAGCGTCTGAGCGTGAACGACCGAAATCAAGGTCGAACAACGACACAACATAACACTTCAAGTGTGAAAATACCCGCATTATTTTGAACTGGATAAATGCAATTCTGGGAAATCGTGGGCGAAATGAGAGAACCTAAAACTACAAAACAACTCAACCGAGGAACGAATAAAACGGCTCTTTCAACCTTCAATTTGAAAAAATCAATTCTCAAATTGTGGACTCCTTAAATAAGGGTTAGCGGGTAGAGTTGGTAAGATGTACTCAAAAAATTCAAGAAATCAGGACTCTTGGACAACTGGGTACGGTCTACATAGAAAATGTTCATTCAGGCGTAGAGAATGTTATGGCAACGGAGTTAAATCCAGTTGATAAATGGAAATCAATTCCTTGGCGCAAGCTGCGGAAAATTGTGTTTCGCCTACAAGTGAGAATATTCAAGGCTCAAAAGAACGGTAACGTGCTCCTAGTGCGTAAGCTTCAGAAACTTTTATTAAGCTCCAGAGCAGCTAAGTTGCTTGCTATTCGGCAAGTAACACAGTTAAATACTGGACGGAAAACCGCAGGGGTGGACGGAAAGAAAGTCCTCGAACCCTCACAAAGACTGGCACTATTTGAAGTGTTAGTTAAGAACTGGAAGCAATGGAAACATCAGCCCCTAAAGCGAGTGTACATTCCCAAAGTAGACGGAACTAAAAGAGGACTAGGAATCCCGACCATTAGCGACAGAGCATATCAATGTCTCATCAAATATGCCTTGGAACCAGTAGCAGAAGCTACGTTCAACGCTCATTCTTATGGGTTTAGACCTAGCAGAAGCTGCCATGATATCCAGAGACAATTATTCAATAATCTCAACTCTAGCAGTAATGGGTTAGAAAAAAGAATTTTGGAATTGGATATTGAAAAATGTTTCGACAAGATTGACCACAAATTCTTAATGCAATCAGTCCAACTACCAAAGGCAGCAAAACAAGGGGTATTTCGGGCAATAAAAGCTGGAGTCAGAGGAGAATTTCCTTCATCAGAATCCGGTACGCCCCAAGGGGGAGTTTTCAGCCCATTACTAGCAAATATAGTCCTTCACGGATTAGAAAATGTTGGTCATGAGGTCAGATTAAAAATCAGAAATGGTGGCAGATACATAGACACTATTACTGGATTTCGTTATGCGGATGACGTTGTGTTTATTCTGAAACCAGAAGACGACCCTGAACCCCTCCGAGGACACATTGATAAATTCTTGGAAACAAGAGGATTAAAAGTTAAAGAAGCCAAAACCAAAGTCGTA
>NZ_JAUBSD010000202.1:0-1693 GCF_036704575.1 Microcoleus sp. K5-D4 | reverse complement strand
AAAGCCTACGATAGCCCCACCGCTGCCTACGCCGCCACCTCCTTCAAAAACGATGGTTCCGACTACCTAGTGCGGAACATTGAATATCAAGGGATTTCTAATATTGATACTACTGCTGTGCCTCCGACTTTCTTCTCTTACGGTTCGTCTCCCGATCCTATTATTGATGGTGGTTCTGGACAGTTTACGATTAATCGGACTGGCGATACTTCGGTTTCGGCTTCGATCGACTATTTGATTGTTGCCCCTGGTGGTGATCAACCTGTGAACAACATAGACTACAACATTAGTCCATTTGCTGTGAATCCTTCGGGAGGCACGGTGAACTTTAATCCCGGTCAAACTAGCGTTAGTCTGACGATTAACAATCTTCCTGGTTTGGCTGGTGGGGTGGTGAATTTGGGCTTTGGCCCAGGTTCGATCAGCGCTTCGGCATCGACTGCAATTACTCTGCTTTAAAGCTGTTAGTAGGGCGAGGAATCCTTGCTCTACTAATATGTCCCGCAAGTAGTTAAATGCTTTGGTAGTGATGCACAGTAATGGTTTAATATTAAATCAACATAAATTTCCGAGGTAAAAGTATGGAATATCCTAATTGTCAAAGCGATTTTTTTATTAAAAATGGAAAGACTTATTAGGGGAAACAGCGATTTAAATGTAAAAATTGTACTCGTCAGTTTATTGAGAATTTAAGTTATTAATGGCGCTCGCTGATTGGTTTTCTGGTGCTTGGTTTGGGTTGCTGCACCCTTGGTTTCTCAAGACCACTTTGAGGAAGCCGAGAGGGCGGTGAGGGCGCAGTTAGATTGAAGTCGCTAATATATCCCTACCAACACTCTTGGCGATCGTCCCCCGTTGCCACAATTTCCTCACTCTCAGCCGCTCCCCTTCTCATCGTCCATGCCAAGCTTATCAGCAGCCTCACAATCCAATGAATGCAGCACGCGCTCCACAGCGCGGAATTGTGTACTTTTCGCTGTTATATGTTTAAATGGTTAAACATTCAAATATTTCAATGTTTACAGACTGTCGTCGGGATTGAACTGCTGGAGGTATTGAGCGACCGACTTCTCCACCAGCTCGCTCATTTCCTGACCTGATTGCGCTGCTGCGGATTTAAGTTGGCGGTGCAGAAGTTTGGGGAGGTAAACGGTAGTACGAACAAAGTTGGGGTCTTGGCTTTTAGATAGCGTCACACTGGGTGAAAGGTCAGCTTCACCGGGCTTGAGTTTCTTGGCCTTTAGTAAGTAGCTAAACAAAATTAATTACATAGTTTTCTCCAAATTATTTCAAGATTTTTTCCACAGATGCAACAAAAGTTTCCCAACTTTTGTAAGCAGATATATCAATCCATTCATACTTGACAAACCGCCCTAAAGTTTCAATTGAATTTAATTTACGAGAGTAAGAATGCAACTCAAAAAGAGCAATATTACGTTGTTTCCACTCTTCAAGTTTGTAGACAATAGAATCACTGGTATGAATAGAAGCTTGATCTGTGACAATCACCGTTGGCTTATGTAGTGTGGGGAAAAAAGCATCCATACAGGCAATAACCACATCAGAGTTAATACTTTGAGATGAAATATAAGTTTCAAGATGGTTATTTCGCTTCAGGATTCCTAGGGCGTCGGTTCAGTATTAGGAGTTGACAAAAAAAGGAATTTATGAAATTAGCCAGTGCATGAGTTCG
>NZ_JAUBSD010000201.1:0-1752 GCF_036704575.1 Microcoleus sp. K5-D4 | reverse complement strand
ATCATTCGTAACAAGTTAAGCCTGTATGGCAGTTGTCAAGGGGATTTCAGAAGATGTCTCAAAGAAATATTGGTTCAGACCTCGCTGTCGATCGGGAAAAGGTGCAATAATTAACTTAGTATGGGGTTTTCGCTGAGATTTAACAATACCTAAATCTCGATTTTCAGGCGCGGCGAAATACTCGATTGGGTCAGTTGCCTTACCTTTTTGACGGGCTACATAAAAATGGTAAAGACCCCGGTAAATCATTTCTAATGAAATTGAATCTATTGGTAAAGAGAGTTGGTCAGCCACGGCATCACCTAAATCGACCAAGAGTGCATAAAATATCCAAGTACCCCAGATTTGAAGCTGAATGCCGTTGAGAGAACCCGTCCACAAATAACTTAATCCCAAGAGCCTTTTTACGGTATTAAAAGCCTCTTCAATTCTCCAGCGCCTGCGATATAAATCTGCCACAACGTAGGGTGGTAACACTCTTAGTTCCAGCACAGTTGTCAAATAAGAATGCCAGGTTTTACCCGAACGAACTTCAATCAGACGTAAGGTAATAAATGGAGTTTTGGCTGTTCCCGAACCCAAACGTACCCGACTATCTCTCAGGTCGTAACTTTTGGTAAATACTTGCTCTACTTGGATTGATGCTCCTTTTTTCAAACGAGTAATTAAGTGAATATCTGCTTCAATTAATTTGAGCCAAAAGCTAAAATGATAAAAACCTCTATCCAGTAAGAGTAAGGTTTTAGGTGGCACCAATTGCAGGATATTTTCTTCAAGCTTAACATCAGAAGATCGGGGATTTTCCCGAAACCAAACTTCGACAGGTAACCTAGTCATTAAATCTATGACTGCTGCCATTTTTCCTGCCAACTGCCCTCGCGGTATATCTTCCAGGCTTTTAAGCTTGCAAAACAATGCTTCGAGCGTTGAGCTATCCACTATCCAAATTCTCGAAAATTTGGTCAAGGCAAATTGAATGCTTTCTGGTAGAAGCCGTTGGTTTCTCTTGTACCAAGCAGTTTTTAAGTTTGGCAATAAATTTTTAAAGACTCCCTCAAATAAAGAGGCAGGAAAACTTAAAAATCTTTGAGACATTGCTTGTTGAGTGACTGTTGTAGGTCGGCACCATAAAAAACCTTCTCTTGCCAACATTCTTGTGAGTTCTGTGACTCCAGCCACGTCTCGCCACAATAGGGTTAATACTGCTGCTACCATCAACGGTAGATTAAGAATTCTCCCTCGTAAACCCAGTTGACGGTAGTAATTTTCTTGTGAGGTGATGGCTGGTGTTAATAATGCCGATAGTTGCGAGGCAATCGCTTCGTCTTCCACCATCGGTCTTGTGGTTTTTTTGGCGTGGTTACGGTTGGTTTTTTGACTCTTAGCCATATTTACTACCTACACAATCGCTCAATTATTTGTCAAATAAGATGGTTCGATCGTACCAAGGCTCGCCACCCTGAATGCTCGCCCCGACGCTGCCGTGCGCTTGCGGTGCAACGGAACTCGAGCTCCCACCATTATTATCGAGCTCCCGCCACTATTATCGAGCTCCCGCCACTATTATCGAGCTCTTGCAACGCCAGTCGAGCGAACAATTTATTAATAATGATAATCGCTGTCGGTGGGAGAGTCCGCCGTCGGCGAACTCTCCCACCTTTACCCCTTTTTTGATTATCATTATTGTTCCATAATATTTCTGCAGAAAGAGGTATTGACAAAATCTACTCCTTTCTAACTTGTTACCAATGA
>NZ_JAUBSD010000200.1:0-1754 GCF_036704575.1 Microcoleus sp. K5-D4 | reverse complement strand
CATTGGTAACAAGTTAAGCTTGTATGGCAGTTGTCAAGGGGGTTTGAGAAGATGTCTCAAAGAAAAATTGGTTCTGACCTCGCTGTCGATCGGGGAAAGGGGCAACAA
Source organism: Microcoleus sp. K5-D4 (assembly GCF_036704575.1). NCBI lineage: Bacteria > Bacillati > Cyanobacteriota > Cyanophyceae > Oscillatoriales > Microcoleaceae > Microcoleus > Microcoleus sp. K5-D4. Next base: position 1,646 of record NZ_JAUBSD010000200.1, on the reverse strand, counting down.
TTAACTTAACATTGGGCTTTCGTTGAGATTTAACAATACCTAAATCTCGATTTTCGGGCGCGGCGAAATACTCTATCGGGTCAGTTGCCTTACCTTGTTGGCGGGCTACATAAAAATGGTAAAGACCCCGGTAAATCATTTCTAATGAAATCGAATCTATTGGTAAAGAGAGTTGGTCAGCAACGGCATCACCTAAATCGACCAAGATTGCATAAAATATCCAAGTCCCCCAAATTTGAAGCTGAATTCCATTGAGAGAACCCGTCCACAAATAACTTAATCCCAAGAGTCTTTTTACGGTATTGAAAGCTTCTTCAATTCTCCAGCGCCGACGATATAAATCTGCCACGACGTAGGGTGGTAATACTTGAGGGTCAAGCACGCTTGTCAAATAAGAATGCCAGGTTTTACCCGAACGAACTTCTATCAAACGTAAGGTAATAAATGGAGTTTTTGCAGTTCCCGAACCCAAACGTACCAGACTATCTCTCAGGTCGTAACTTTTAGTAAATACTTGCTGTATTTGAATGGATGCTCCTTTTTTTAGACGAGTAATTAAGTGAATATCTCGTTCAATTAATTGGAGCCAAAAGCTGAAATGATAAAATCCTCTATCCAGTAAGAGTAAGGTTTTATTTGGCACTAATTGCAGGATATTTTCTTCAAGCTTAACATCAGAAGCTCTCGGGTTTTCCAGAAACCAAATATCAACAGGGAGCCTGGTCATTAAATTTATGACTGTTGCCATTTTTCCGGCTAACTGCCCTTTTGGTATATCTTCTAGGCTTTTGAGCTTGCAAAATAATGCTTCGAGCGTTGAACTATCCACTATCCAAATTCTCGAAAATTTGGTCAAGGCAAATTGAATGCTTTCTGGTAGAGGTCGTTGGTTTCTCTGATACCAAGCAGTTCTTAAACTTGGCAATAAATTTTTGAAGACTCCCTCAAATAAGGTGGCGGGAAAACTTAAAAACCTTTGAGACATTGCTTGTTGAGTGACTGTTGTAGGCTTGCACCACAAAAAACCTGATCTTGCCAGCATTCTTGTAAGTTCTGTCACCCCCGCTACATCTCGCCACAATAGAGTTAATACTGCTGCTACCATCAACGGCAGGTTAAGAATTCTCCCTCGTAAACCTAGTTGACGGTAGTAATTTTCTTGTGAGGTGATGGCTGGTGTTAATAATGCCGATAGTTGCGAGGCAATCGCTTCATCTTCCACCATCGGTCTTGTGTTTTTTTTGGCGTGGTCGCGGTTGGTTTTTTGACTCTTAGCCATATTTATTGACCTACACAATCGCTCAATTATTTGTCAATTATATCGTTTGATAATACCAACTCCCGCAATCGATCGTGCTCGCCCCAACGTTGCCGTGCACGGCTGTGGTGCCACTATTATCGATCGCCCGCCACTGTTATCGATCACCCGCCACTGTTATCGAGCGCCCGCCGCTGTTATCGATCGCAGTGCCACGCCAATCGAGCCCACAACTTATTAATAATGATAATCGCGCTCGGCGTGGAAGAGTCCTCCTACAGCGGACTCTCCCACCCTTACCCCTTATTTGATTATCATTATTACCAATTATATTTATTCACAAAGAGGTATTGACAAAATCTACTCCTGTCTAACTTGTTACCAATGG
>NZ_JAUBSD010000199.1:0-1818 GCF_036704575.1 Microcoleus sp. K5-D4 | reverse complement strand
TGCCTATCTTTTTTTAGCACACATTGGCTCAATCCTTACAAAGGTATGGGTTTCAGGCTGGTTGTTACCCCCCCAGGGAGAAATTATAACTGTTGCTGTTGAGCTTGAACCAATTTTTTGAATGTTTGCCGCGAGTAATTCCTGTAGGGGCAATCCCCCCGTGGTTGCCCCGATCTTTCGGGCGGGCACGGGGGCACCGCCCCTACAGGGGGGGCTGGAGTTTATGAGAGTTACGCATACCAAAGAAACCGGGTTTTTTACTTTAGTTAAAGGCTGGGCAGTATTGTCGCAAAAAAACCCGGTTTCTAATCACCCGTGTTTCAGTCATAATTTAGAAATGTTCCAGCAGAGATTTCTCTTGTGCATAAACCTTTCGCAGCGACTCCAGCCCGATCGCCCCCAACATCAATTTAATCACCCCCACCAAATTTCCCCACTCGAACAATTCAGAAACAGAAACAGCTTTGTGAAATCTATCCGCATAAAAATCCACCCAAAAATCCGGCGCGTGTCTCTGTTTCTGACTCCCTATCCGGCGCTTCCAGTAACCAAAATCTAAACCAGAGGGCGATTCCACTCCCAAAACTGGCGGAAAGTCAGCATAACTCACAAACCGACTCATCCCTTTGGCGTGCACGTACAGGATATGCGCCCAGCACTCGAAGCGATATATTTGTTCTACCTTGATTTTCAGCAGCCGCGCGATCGCCTCTTTCGTCACAAACCGGCTCAATCTGTGTCTGGGGGTTGATTTTCGCGAAAATTTTGTTAACATGATGTTAAGCAAATCCTTTGTAAAGAGTACAAACTTTTGTAAAGGGATTGAATTTGGATAGGCGATCGCTTTTTAGTTTTCCACACCTGGGAGCGATCGCTTTTTACGATATTTTTATTAAAAACTAAATCTAGTTTTTTGTCAATGGGTTTAATTAGATTGCGGGTTAAAGAATTTGCTGCTGAGAAAGGCTGGACGATCAAAGAGGTTTCAGAGCGATCGGGAGTCATTTACAGCACACTCACCACCTATTCACGTTCTCCGGGAATGGCAATGGTTGATTTTACTTGTCTGCTGAAGTTGGCACGTACTTTTGACGTGATGGTGGAAGATTTGGTTGAGGTCGTCAAAGAGTAGGCGAGCGCTTTTTACAGTACAATTCTCTGACTTATATTAATCACATCTCAAGAGCTTATGGGCTTAATTAAGTTGCGGGTTCGAGAATTTGCTGCCGAGAAGGGCTGGACGCTGAAAGAAGTTTCAGAGCGATCGGGAGTAGTCTACAGCACGCTCAGAACCTATGCCCGATCGCCCGGATTAGCAACAGTTGATGTGACAGCCTTGCACAAGTTGGCAAGGACTTTTGATTTGTCGATCGAAGATTTGTATGAAATTGTGCAGGAATAGTCGATCGCAGTTATTAGCGGGTTGAAATGACTTCTTTAATGGTTGAGTTGCTAGAAATCCCCCAAGTACAAAACGTAGTTGTTACAGACGACACGCTAACAGTCCATCTATCCGATGGCCGTACTATTTCTGTTCCTTTAGCTTGGTATCCTCGGCTATTGCATAGCACACCAAACGAACGCAATAATTGGCGATTTATTGGTGGAAATGAGGGAATCCACTGGCCAGATATTGACGAAGATATTAGCATCAAAAATATTATTCTCGGTAAACTATCTGGAGAAAGTCAGAAGTCATTTCAGCGGTGGTTAGAGGAACGCGGGAAGATAGTCTAATAACCAGGGTAAGCTCATCTAATTTGGTATAATATGAACTTGACAAAGTTAACAAAATAAGCATAAGAGACTGTGTAGGCA
>NZ_JAUBSD010000198.1:0-1833 GCF_036704575.1 Microcoleus sp. K5-D4 | reverse complement strand
ACCAACACCCGCCCCCGAACAACCAACACCGACGCCAGAACCAACCCCCATATTCAACCCAGTACCCGAACCCGATACCAGTTGCGGTTGCGACCCCTTACCCTTGCTGCCCCCGCTCACATTTATCCAACCCCAGCCAGAGCAAATACTTAACTTCGACTCAAACGCCGCCCAACTCATCGACATCCAAAACACCAGCATCGGCACTCCCGGAAACGATTCCTTAACAGGAAACGAAACCAACCAACTATTTCTTTCCCAAGGCGGCGACGACACAGTGTTAGGTGAAGCAGGCAGCGATATCGCTTTCGGCGACCAACAGCGAGACTTGATCGCAGCAGGTAAGGACAACGACATCGTTTACGGCGGCAAACAAACCGATGCCGTATTTGGCGGCAAACAAGACGATCGCATTTCTGGCGATCGCAATGCAGACACATTGTACGGCGATCGCGGTGCCGACAGCATAGTCGGCGACAACGGCAACAACATCGACTTGACTGGTAACGACGGCGACCTGATTTTCGGCGGGTCTTCAGGCGACGCCATTTCAGGCAATCAAGGTTCAGACACCGTTTACTCCGGCAAAGACCCTGACATCGCTTACGGTGGTATCGACAACGACCTGATTTGGGGTGACAAAGGCCCCGATACCCTTTCCGGCGACAACGGAGATGACTCGGTGTTTGGTGGCGTCCTCAACTCCCTCGATAGCGACCCCGACGGCTTCGATTTGCTATTGGGAGGCGATGGCAACGACCTACTTAACGGCGAACAACAAGACGATACCTTGCGAGGTGGCAACGGCCCGGATGTGGTGTTTGCAGGCAAAGGCAACGATCGCATTTTCGGCGAAACCGACTCGGATACTCTCTACGGCAATCTAGGTTCCGACACCATAATTGGCGACTACGGCACTCAACCAGCCAATACAGTTGCCACGGATGAAGGCGACTTAATTTTCGGTAACGACACCGGCGATATCATCGGCGGTGGCAGCGGTAACGATAGCATTTTTGCCGGCAAAGGTAATGACTTAGTTTACGGTGGCAAAGATCACGACAGGATTTGGGGCGAACTCGGTTCCGACACCCTGGTCGGGGATGAGGGGGACGATTCGCTTTATGGCGGCTTGCAAAACGAGTTAGTGTGGGATGCCAACGGCCGCGACTTGCTATTTGGGGGAGATGGAAATGACTTTCAGGGTGGCGGTGAGAGTTCCGATTCTTTGAGTGGGGGTTTTGGTAACGATACCCTTCGTGGCGGCAAGGATGACGACTTGGTACAGGCAGATGCGGGCAACGACTTGATGTACGGCGACTCGGGCAGCGATATTTTGTGCGGCGATGAAGGTAACGATACCATTAGTGGCGATCGTGGGGAAAATCTGCGAGGCGCTGTCGGCCCTGACGGTCAGCAAGACTGTATTAATGGTGGTAGTGGCGATGACCTGTTATACGGCAATGAAGGTCAAGATACTCTCAACGGTGACTCGGGTAATGACACTATTTACGGAGGGAAAGATAGCGATATTCTCAATGGGGGTGCAGGAGATGACTGGCTGTTTGGTGATGGCGGAGATGATACTTTGATTGGGGGTGTGGGGAATGATCACTTTGTGTTAAGCGCTAATAGTGGTATTGGTACTGTGCTCAATTTTTCTGTAGGAACTGATAAGTTTGTCCTGGCTGGTGGCTTGAGTTTTGAGGCTTTGCAAATTAACTCGACGGCGAAGGGCACACTGCTGCAAGTTGCTGCCACAGGCGAGGTTTTAGCTCAGGTTTTTGGGGCTGATAATACTATTACTTCTCTCGATTTTCTGATTTTGGCTCG
>NZ_JAUBSD010000197.1:0-1884 GCF_036704575.1 Microcoleus sp. K5-D4 | reverse complement strand
ACGCCTTAAGTTTAACTCCAATTATGCTGCTTAATGTTTTGTTACATAAATATGTTTTTTCCCGCCTACCTACTTAAATATATAGAAATATTATTAAAAACCCTAGAGAAATACCCTGAATAATTAGGATATAATTTGGGACGATGGACAGCGCAGAGATTAGCAACATACTTAGAGGAATCCACAGGAATAAAATAAATTGGAGGACAAGTTCGGAGGATATTAAAGCAAAAAAAGTATGTTTACATCTGGGATAAGGAATGAAAAATTAATAACTTGATTAATTCGTGAGTTGAGGTACCGCTCGATAATTCCATTTGGGTAAATATTCATCAAAAACAATTTTTATATTTTTTTTAAAATCATCAGTCACATTTCGACCAATTTCATAGATTTTATCTACCACATTTACAAATACAGATAGACCCTTGTTAGTGTGAGTTTTTTCCATGAGACTTTTGACTAAATTTAGACTTGTAAAAATCACTCCTTGACAGGCTCTGGTTATATGAGGGAAGAGTCGATGTTCAATGGGATTGTATTTATACCAAATCCGGGTTACTTACCCCCTTTATGATGGCGAAAAAAACTTCATTCGCTTGTGTTATTTTTAAAAATCAAACTTTGGGTAAACTTTGAAGGAATACTGTCACTAAGTTCAATAAATATAGCCCGCTAGATAATTAGTAAACAAGTGAATCTATTCGCTTGACAAGCTCTCAGGCGATCGTTAATGATTATTTAGATAAGAATGCCAAAAAAATATCAGCTATCCTTCGCGAGGCGAGCAGTTATTGGGCCACCAATAATAATTGGTAATATTTTTGATGGGTTCTGTCAGAGTTGTCGATAAAATTTGACAGCGTTCTTCCAGAAATGCTTCCAAGTCTTGTATTTTGTCAAAACTTTTATTGACTAATGGTTTGTCAGCCAGAGACCACAACCTTTCTGCTGGTTGAAGTTCCGGAGAGTAAGGTGGCAAATATTCTACATAAATTGCTGATGGAACCACCACTCGCTCGCTCCTATGCCAGCCGGCTCTGTCCATGACCATTTGTGACAATTTAAGAAAAAGTGCAAATTGTCAAGGGGGTAGACAAAAAAAGGTAAAATAGGATGAAACCTTTACCGGACAAGCAGTTGAGCCATAATTGAACCAGTTATGATTCGCAAAAAACGCATCAACCGAGATCATGCAAAGAAAAAAAATCGTCCCCAAGTAGAAAATGAAGCGCTCGCGAATCACTTGGAAGATTTATTAATTCCGGCAATGGCTGCCCAAAAAACTTTTTATCGGCAACTAAATTTAAGAGATAGAATTCTAACACTACCATTAATGATGGCAGCAATATTAAGTTTATTATGGCGAGACGTAGCAGGAGTAACAGAATTAACCAGATTATTAAATAGAGAAGGATTTTTATGGTGTCAGCCACAAGAAATTAGCCAACAAGCATTATGACTCTGATTTTTAACTTTTCCAGCAATTTTATTTGAAAAAGTATTTAAAGAATTACTACCTCATTTTCGACGAAAATGGTTGATGAGAAAATCGAGACCATTACCAGATAGCGTACAATTTGCCTTAAAAAGCTTTGATAATATCTGGATAGCTGACGGCTCAACATTAGAAGCATTATTTAAGAAGCTACAAAGTTTATCAGATGTTCCTATTGGTCAATTAGCCGGAAAAATGGGAGTAATTATAGACCTAGTAACTCATCTTCCCGAAGAAATCTGGTTTGGGGAAAATCCGAAACAAGCAGATACTAATTGGGAGGAAGATTTACTAAAAACAGTTAAGCCTAAAACCTTACTATTATTGGATCGAGGCTTCTATCACTTCGCTTTTTGGTCAAAACTCATTTCTCAAGAAATTGGATT
>NZ_JAUBSD010000196.1:0-2006 GCF_036704575.1 Microcoleus sp. K5-D4 | reverse complement strand
CTCCAAGTCTTCTCTTCATCCCTTGGGCTTGTCTTGGCAACTAGATTAACTGTTACCCCGACTTATTGAGCCGATACATCGCCTTGATTTGGCAGAAGAGGGCTATCCCATTATACTGGTCAGTGTTACCCAAATTAGGAAACAGTAACTTATTTGAACAAACCCTCGCTCTACAACAAGTCTTACCATTACTTAAAGAATATAAAGTCATTGTGTTAGGAGACCGTGAATTTTGTTCAGTAGATTTGGGAAACTGGCTGAAGGCAATGGGTGTATCTTTTTGCTTGAGGCTCAAAAAGAATCATTGTCTGGCAACAGAAAATTCAATCTGGCAAAGGTTAGATCAACTAGGAGTAGTACCAGGAACTTCTTTATACTTTCAAGGAGTAAAAGTTAGAAAATCTCAACCAGTATGCGGGTTTGATATTGCCTGTAAGTGGAAACGTAACTATCAAGGATGGACGGTAAAAGAAGCCTGGTTTATTCTAACGGATTTAGGCTCATTACCAGCAGCGATTACTGCTTACAAACAGCGGATGGGAATTGAAGAAATGTTCCGAGATTATAAAACAGGAGGCTACAATTTAGAAGGGACTAGCTTAACAGGAGACCGACTCATTAAAATGATTTTATTAATGACACTCGCCTATAGCTCGGCTGTATTTCAAGGCACTAAAATTCAAAAAATGCAGGTGCAAAAATATATATCTCGTCCTAAAGAACCGAGAAAAAGATACCACAGACGGAGTACCTTTGGAGTTGGTTTAGATGGAGAGAAATGGGTTAATTATCTTGAGCAATATTCTGAATTTGTGCAAGAGTTAATAAATTTAACTCGAAATAAATGTCGCTTTTATCAACAGGGTATACGGGCTGCAACCCTTATTCATTCTACTTTGTAGCCCTCTTTGTCACCCTCCCAGAGATAATGATACTCTTTATTGGAAAATCTTAATGATTCTGGGAAAAATTGGTGCTAATGACCAAAAAGTTATTCACTACTTGATTGAAGTGGCAAACCAAGGAGAGAATTTAGAACGTTTTTGGGCTGTTAGAGCTTTAAGAGAAAGCCTGCGAGGAATTCTGCTGACTACAATAGTACAAGGATTGAAAAGATATCTTCAAAATCCACTTGAAGAAAATATTTCCTCTTACTTCCCGCTTGTTTGCTATGAAGTAATTTGGCTCTCCTCTCAAAAAATACCATACCCAGAATTCAATAATGCTTGGCATACTTAGTTGAGTAAAATCACAGATACTCTCGGTGGTTTGAGTGTGACGGCCCTACTCTGATTTTTCACATTTGCGTTTTTCAATCTCTGCGATCGGTAACAACAATGTCTTCTCAATATCCTCCCTCACTTCGAGGCTAATATTGCAACATATATAGCAATTCCATTTGAGATGTAAATATGGATTTCTATGGTAAAATAGAAAAGCTTGATAATAAATGAAAGGGAAGAAAGCAAATGTCAGCCAATCAAAATGAAAAAGAAAGATAAATAGAAGGTTTAATCAAATTTATAAATAGTAATGGAGACTCGCGAGAAATGAAGAGAGCCTTAGCCGTAAAACTGGCTCTACAAGGTTATGTGTACAGAGCGATAGAAAATATACTAAATGTATCTCAAGGTTATGTAAGTAAATGGAAAAAAAGATTTATAACACAAGGAATACCAGGTCTAAGATTAGGCTATAGAGGAGCGAAAACCAAGCTAACAAGAGAAGAGGAAGAATCAACCATACAGTGGTTATCATGCCAAGAATATTGGGATATATCCGAACTAGAAATATATTTAATAGAGGAGTACGATGTCATATTTGAATCGAAAGAAAGTTACTATAAGATTTACAGAAAAGCGAAGATAACCAGACAAAAAGCTGAAAAAGTAAATCCGAGAAAAAATGAAGAATTAGTCAAAAAAAGAAGGTAGTGCTTTTTTGTAAAGGGCGGAGAAAAATACTATAATTGATCGACGATCGCGACAGAGGAATGATTGAATGAA
>NZ_JAUBSD010000195.1:0-2064 GCF_036704575.1 Microcoleus sp. K5-D4 | reverse complement strand
CGTGATGCTATATCTGCCCATTCTTGTAACTTTTTTATGCCTTCTCTTATTCCTCAATCACAGACCTGAATCCTTACGGTTTAACCTTTACTGTGCGTTCGATTGAGGCATATTTATTATTTACGTAATCCTGTAACCATTTTTGAGAAAGACCCGTGCTTCTAGCTATACCAGCCAAAGAAATCTTCTCCAAAAGAAGTCGATCGATTAAATCTTTTGTTTCTGATCTAATTACTTTGTTGGTCGGATTTTCGACTTTCTTGGCGGCCGCAACTTTGACATTTGTATTTGGGTTTTTTATTGTGAATTCTACCATTTTTAACTATGTGATTTGAACCACATTCAGGGCAATTTGGTCGTAAGGATAGCATATTATATGACTAAACTAATCTTGTTGGCAGATGTCAAGGATTCCAGCAATAATTCCTGATGATAGCATAACTGTAACTCAACCTACATTCAAACGCGAAAAAAATATTAAAATCACAAAATTTGATTGTATGAGTTATAAAAGTATCCTATGTATTCAATTACTGTAATTAAATTTCACTACATATTTATTACTACCAGGTTTTCGTCGTCGCTTAACGATCCCTAAATCTTGATTTTTATCGGCGGCAAAATACTTAACTAGGTCAGAAGCTAATCCTTTTTGATAGGCCACCGAAAAATGATACATCCCCCGATCAATCATTTCTAATGAAACCCGTTCAATTGGTACTCCTAATTCATCTGCCACCGCATCTCCTAAATCTACTAAAACCGCATAAAATAGCCAAGTAGCCCAGATTTGGAGCTTAATTCCGTTTAATGAACCTGTCCATAAATAGCTGAGATTTAATAATCTTTTTACTGTACAAAATGCCTCTTCAATTCGCCAGCGTCTTTGATATAAATCTGCTACTACATAGGGGGGTAGTGCCCTGAAGGAAAGGATCAGAGTACGTTATGATTAGAGAAGTGTTTGCCATAGCGTGATATGACATTAGGAATGAAAATTTAATAACATCAGCGATGTATAATAAATAAATGAGTGAAGATGAATAGGTTCATGTTTCGGTAGAGCTATCAAAAATTATACCTACTTGGTTCTTTTTATGTCGCCCATGATTTTTTTGATTTAAATCATTTATGACTAACTGAATTTATGTACTACTCAGACGAAATTACTGATTTAATGCGAAAACATCATCAGTCTTTATCTGAAAAAGACCAAAGAAAATATGCAGCGATAGAAGCCGTAAAACTTGGACATGGTGGAATTATTTACATAGCTCGAGTTTTGGGAGTAGACAGGAATACAATAGCCAAGGGAATTAAGGAGTTAAAAAGTGAATCAGACACTACTTGTAATCAACAGAGAATTCGCCGATGTGGAGGAGGAAGAAAAACTAGGGAGTCTGAGATACCTGATTTAAATGAGCGTTTTTTAGAAGTCTTAAAAAACCACACAGCCGGAGAGCCCATGTCGGAAAAAATTAAATGGACAAATCTTACCCAGCAACAAATAGTTGAAGGTCTGAAGGCTCAGGAAATAATAGTCAGTACAACAGTCGTTAAAAAACTGTTAAAACAACATGGATATGTGAAACGCCAAGCTCAAAAAAAACAAACAACCGGAGTAACCAAGAATCGTAATGAACAATTAAAAAATCTTGCCATAATTACCGCCGAGTATGAGTTACAGGGAAATCCGATTGTTAGTATGGACACGAAAAAGAAGGAATTTATTGGAAATTTATATCGAGCCGGAAGTCTATATACTACGGAAGCTATTACGACATTTGACCATGATTTTTGGAGTTTTGCTGAAGGAAAAGTAGTACCTCATGGAATTTATGATCTGCAACATAACCGAGGATATTTAAACCTAGGGATCAGTAAAGACACGAGTGAGTTTGCTTGTGAATCGATTAAATTATGGTTGGTTAATTACGGAAATTTTATCTACCCTCAAGCCGATTAAATTTTGATAAAATGCGATGGTGGTGGCAGTAATAATTCCAATCATCATATCTTTAAATCGGATTTACAAAAATTAGTTGACGAGCTAGGAATAGAAAT
>NZ_JAUBSD010000194.1:0-2073 GCF_036704575.1 Microcoleus sp. K5-D4 | reverse complement strand
CCCACATTCCGCAGTTCTGGCTTTGATGACTAAGGATTTTCATACCTTCACTGTAGGAAAAATATCTGTGCCTACCTTTTCTAATTTTAGTATCATTATTTTGCGATTTTGGCGAAATATAAGAAATGGGAATTCACAGATATTTCCTAATATATTCCTTCGGCAATATCTGAACTCATTCTCCCTAAATCAGACATCACAATTCCGGCAACATGATTGTTATGTTGCCAACAATTTGAATTTATTTAACAATATTCTCCGGTTTGTTTTCCGAGTTACCCATCTTCAACTATTAAATAATATTGACCGCAAACCTTTCCTAAATAATTTAATATCTCCCGACGTTCCTTTGTTAAGTTGCTTATTTGTTCGGCTCCATTTAGGTTGACTAAATGTACGGCTTGAAACATCTGAAATACCCACCGCATTGTCGGTTTATTTGTCAATTTCTTGACCTGGTTTCTGATGCTGGCATTGGCTGATTCTAATTCTTGTCTCAACTTTCTTTGGGCGAGATTATATACTAATAAACATACTCCCATTATCAGGGCAATTGCTTCTACTCTCTCGGGTTTTTTCACGAAGACGCTTGATGTGAAAAATAATGGGTCTTTTAAAAATCTAAATCCTCTTTCGTTACTTTGTTGGTCTTTGTATTCTTCTAATATCTGCTGGTTGGTTATTTCGTTTTTATCTAAAATGTTTGTTGCCAGTATAAATCTCCCTGCTTTAATTTTTTCGGCGGATATTATTTCGGGTCTGGTTTCTATTTTACCGATTATTTGATAGGCTATTGTGTCTATATCACTAGCTTTTTTGGCTGGTGTTTTTGGTTTTTTATGGCTTTTTTCTTGACATTCAATTTCGGTAATCTGGTGATATTTCCATGTGTCTGATAGATTTTTTATGGCGGTTTCTGCGTCGGCAACGCAGGCAAATTTTTGCCGGGAAAGCTTGCGTAGTGCGGCTTGGGCGCTTGATTCTTGTTTGTTTACTTGTTTGTCTATTTGTTTGATGCTTGCTTGTTTCCTGAGTTCACTTTCTATGACTAACCATCTTTGTTGGATGTTTCCATATTCGCTAGCTCTTTCGGCTATCTTATATCCTTTTTTTGAGCTTAATTGCCATTCGCTTTCTTGGATGTCTACGATTTGCTCCTGGGCTGATTTTATGCTTAATGGGACTCTTGTTATCCATTTGATTCCTGTCATTGCTGATAGGTTTTCCCTGGTGTATAAGGCGCTGTCTGCTACGCAGATTCCTTCAAATGTCCACTGTTTTTTGAATTCTTGTAGTCTTGATACGAATACGCTTTTGTCGTCGATGTTTCCTGAATCTATTTTTAGATATAGTGGTATGTCTCCGTCTCCTGTTACGATCATGTCTATGATAAATTGTTTCAGGTCTGGTCGATGGTCTCTGGAAGATCCGTGCACTATTTCTATTGGTTTCATTTCTGATGTTTCTGGTCCGGGTTCTTTTTCTGTTTGGTCGCTGTTTTCAACTTGGGTTTTATATTCTCCTTGTACATACATTGAACTTCCATCTAAATGGATGCTGTTCATTTTTACTTGGAATTTATGGGCGGCTTTTATGGCGATTGTTGTGAAGAGTTTTGTTCCACTTGGTAATATTTGTCGAGTGCTCTTCCTAGTCTATCGTCGTTTAGATGTGACGGTAGTATTTCCTTTCCTATTAGATGTGATGTTGCTTTGCCTACGAAAAATTCCTCGAATATGTATAATGGGGCGCTTAAAAATCCTAGTCCATTCAAAATCATTGCTTTCATGACTTGTCCTGGGCTGAGCATTTCTTGGGTTGTTATTCCTACTATTTTATTGACTTCTTCTACTAATTCCATCTCGTCTATTATGCCTGCTACTATTCCTAGATGGTCTAAATTTAGGACTTTTATGGCTTCTTGATGCTCATTCATAGTTTTTTCCTCTTGGCTCTTCATTCGTTCATTGTATCTCAAAAAAGCCTGAAGAGATTACTGGGTAATCACTTCAGGCTTGAATTTTTAAATTTTATCACCATCAATTCTATTTAAAGACCTGCGGAATGTGGGTT
>NZ_JAUBSD010000193.1:0-2102 GCF_036704575.1 Microcoleus sp. K5-D4 | reverse complement strand
AAAGCCTACGATAGCCCCACCGCTGCCTACGCCGCCACCTCCTTCAAAAACGATGGTTCCGACTACCTAGTGCGGAATATTGAATATCAAGGGATTTCTAATGTGGTGAGTACAGCGAGCATTGTCGGTGATTCAATTACTGACTTTCGTTCAGCTAGTGCGATCGACAGCAACAAAGTTAGCAATGTCAGGCAAGATGGGATTCGCTTGCAAGGTGGCGATACCGATATTGAGAACAACGATATCACCAACGCTAATATTGGTGGTGGTCTCAACAGAGGTGGTATCCCGTTACAGGATTCCAGCTTGCTTGGTGGTTCAGGGCCGACAACAGTGGATATAAGCAATTTCATCACCAACTCTTTCAATGGGGTGGCGAGCGCTAATCCTAGTGTGACAGTCAAGGCCGCGCAGAACTGGTTACCTTCACCTACAGGGCTGATTGGAGGTGGCACTGACCCGAATCTTATTGCTGGGGTAGGTGCTAGTTTCGTCGCCTTCAACCCATTTGCTACTTCGGTCTGATAGAACCATTTCAAGGTCGTACTCTTAGACGCTACGCCCGTTATTCGAGTACGACCTTGAACCCTTGTAGATTGAAGGAAGTAGATTGCAATTGGCTATTAAGTGGGGGTTTTTGATATTGTCGGTTTGTGGTAATTATTGTTGGTAAAACCCGGTCATAAAATTATTGATTGGATATTATTGTTTTTTTTCGTTTACCTACATAGGGCTTGCTGAAGCAGTTGCAAAAGTAAACACTGTATGAGTTGTCTGACCCTAAAAAGGTGGAAGGGTGCAAGAAAAACAGCTAAAATAGATCAAAAGTCGTGCATCACCAACTGCGATCGTGTACAGAAAAGCTGAGGTTGCCCCAAGCCCCCCATCCGAGTTTGAACTGCCCTTCGGAGGCAGCTTGTCACCCGATAACCGTTGGGTAAAGATGGCCCAAGTAATACCGTGGTCAGAATTTGCTCTAAACTTCCCCACAGAAATGGGTGCACCAGCCAAATCCTTTCGGATGGCGTTGGGGGCATTAATTATCAAAGAAAAACTCGGAATTAGCGATCGGGAAACAGTCGAACAAATCCGTGAAAACCCCTATCTGCAATACTTTATTGGTCAATCAAGCTACAGTAACGAGCTGCCATTTGACCCATCACTATTAGTTCATTTCCGACAACGAATTAGTTGGAATCTAATTAATAAAGTGAACGAACGCATGGTCAAGAAAATACGAGAAGCCGCCACAGGAAAACCAGAAAAAAAAAGGATTCGGACGCCAAAAATGAGTTACAAAATCGAGGAAAACTAATCATAGATGCGACCTGCGCCCCCGCCGATATTACCTATCCAACCGACTTGGGACTATTAAACCTTGCCAGAATTCACACCGAAAAAATTATAGATATTCTCTATAAATCTCTAAAAAACAAAGCCCCAAAAAAGTCAAGAACCTACCGAAATCTAGCGAGAAAAGACTACTTGGCAGTAGCCAAACAACGACGACCGACCCGAAACAAAAAAAGACAAGCAATTAAAAAACAACTCCAATATATCAAAAGAAATTTAGCTCATATTGAACAGCTAATAGAGTTAGGCGCGACCCTAAAAAGTCTGAATAAAAAGCAATATAAAACCTTGCTAGTCCTCACAGAGGTCTATCGCCAACAGCAATGGTTATTTGATAACAATAAACAGAGCATTGAGGATAGAATAGTAAGTTTAAGCCAACCCCATATCCGTCCCATTGTCAGAGGAAAAACAGGGAAAAAAGTAGAGTTTGGAGCCAAACTATCAGCGAGTTGCTTTGAAGGATATGTATTTTTAGACCGGATGAGTTGGGAGAGTTTCAACGAATCAGGAGACTTAAAAGCACTCTTTAGAAGCATATCGTAGGTTCACCGGATACTATCCAGAGTCAGTTCATGCCGTTAGCGAAGCCCTCGAAGAGGATCGCATTTACCGAAATCGGGAAAACCGAGCATGGTGTAAAGAAAAAGGGATTAGGCTCAGTGGACCCCCCCTAGGGCGTCGGTTCAGTATTAGGAGTTGACAAAACAAACTGAAAATGATAGGTGAATTGAAAAGCCTGTTAAATT
>NZ_JAUBSD010000192.1:0-2131 GCF_036704575.1 Microcoleus sp. K5-D4 | reverse complement strand
CCTACACAGTCTCTTATGCTTATTTTGTTAACTTTGTCAAGTTCATATTATACCAAATTAGATGAGCTTACCCTGGTGCCGGATGTAACTTATTTTGGCAACGCTGTTCGTTGAGAATTTGATAGAATCGAATCATCATTAAAGCGCTAGATATTTCATCAACTATCCAAAGAGTGCTGAGGGCGTAAACAGCCCCCGCAGCTAAAAAGCTGCTGGCTAAACCGACAAATTCATCTATCAGTTCTTCTTTTCCTGTTATGCCGGTTTCGCAAGCGGAAAGGCAGACTAGATAATAGCTTTTCAAATCGAATTGGGCGATTTCTTGTGAAGTTAGGGGCTGTTTGTTTTTCAGGATTAGCGCTGACTGGGATGGCTGTTTTGTGTTGTGGTAGGCGTGACCTGTAAAATGGAATATGTCAGCAGCTTGTTGCAGAGCTTCTTTAAGATTGTCTGTGGTAGCTTGTGAACGGGAGAGGGTATTGCAGTTAAGGTGAAAATTCGCGATCGCGGGCGCTTCTATTTCAGCAAAAAGTAATGGGTCGGGGCTTTCTACCAACAGCAGAGACATTGAAGGTGAGGGTTTTCTGTCTAGTCTGTCTATCCCAACTTGGATGCTGGGCAGATAAGTGATAGTGAAAAGATTATCGGAGAATAAAATGTGCAGTGGCAGCAGGTGCAAGTCGCGGTGGGGAATTAAGATTAACTGTTGGATATTGGTGAGGTGGGTACAAATTTCGGGAATTTTGAGGATGTCAGCGAGTTGTTGCAATTGCGCTGTCATTGACTCGCGCCAGGGATGGGATTCTTTGTTTTGCTGTTTGCTGGTAGTTTTGCCGTAATTTTGATAGCTGGTTTTCCAGTTTTTCAGCCATTTTTCTAAACTCTGACTGTTGTCTTTTGGGAATAAGTCGCACAGAGGTGTGGAAATAACTTCAAACTTTTCTAGGGTAATGATAAAAGCAGTCAGGGAAACTGGGCTGAGATGCCAGTAAATAATCGCGGTTTCGGTGTTGTTTGCCAGTAAGTCTCGGATTTGGGGATAAGTCGGGCTATCGATGCGGTTTTGCCAACCTGCGCGCATCCATTGCAGGCAAAAGTTTTTCCTGGCTTCGGCTTTTTCCAGTGCATTTACCTTGTGGCCAGACTGAACGAGGGTATCGACTTCTAACTGGTAAAGTCCGGCAAATTTGCGCTGGAGCCGCAATTTTATTTCCGGGTGAGTTTCATTGTCTAAAATTAAATTTTCTAAGACGGTAGTAGCTTCGGTAAGGTACTCGCTGGTTTTGGCATCTCCCAAGCTGCAGCACACGGTAATTAAGCCTTGCATTACTTCTAAATAAGTTTCTGGGATTAGAGGAGATTTCAAGAATTCGCGGGCTTGTTCGTAGCTGGCTTTAGCTTTGTGGAAAGATTCAAAATAAGTGGCTGTTTGTTTGCCGTGTTCATAGTGTGCCTCGCCTTTTCGCTGGTGCAAATTGCCGCAAGCTTCGCGATAGTCGCGGTTGGTGGGCTGATATTTCTGTAAGCCTTCATCCCAGTTTTCAATGGCTTCATTGTAGCGCCCGGAGTTGAAAAATGCCCAACCTCGATTTGCCCAAGCTGACCAGAATTGATCGCCTGTAATTTCTAAGGCTGTCTCGCAGGCTGCGATCGCCTCACTGTAGCGGCCCAAATCATATAGGGCATTGCCCAGCCCGTTCCAGGCAAAGTGGAATTGGGGGTCAATTTCTAAGGCTTTCTCGAAGGCTGCGATCGCCTCACTGTTGCAGTCCAAACCTTTTAAGGCATTGCCCAGCCCGTTCCAGGAATAGTGGGACTTAGGGTTAATTTCTAAGGCTGTCTCGAAGGCGGCGATCGCCTCACTGTAGCGGCCCAAATCTTTTAGGGTAGCGCCCAGCCCGTTCCAGGCCTTGACGTATTTGGGATCAATTTCTAAGGCTTTCTCGAAGGCTGCGATCGCTTCACTGTTGCGCCCCAAATCATTTAGGGCATTGCCCAGCCCGTACCAGGCAAAGTGGAATTTGGGGTCAATTTCTAAGGCTGTCTCGAAGGCTGCGATCGCCTCACTGTAGCGGCCCAAATCATTTAGGCTAGCGCCCAGCCCGTACAAGGCATCGTCGTATTTGGGGTC
>NZ_JAUBSD010000191.1:0-2161 GCF_036704575.1 Microcoleus sp. K5-D4 | reverse complement strand
TCGGCGTGGGAGTAGGAATCGGCGTGGGAGTAGGAATCGGCGTGGGAGTAGGAATTGGCGTGGGAATGTTAACAGTAAAACTGCCTAAATTGCTACCTACAACTTGATTACCAAAAGTATCTTTTACTTGCGATGCTTGCAAATTAACAGCGTAACTGCCATTATCTGTATCATCCCAACTTCCCCCAGGTGGAGTCAGTGAATAAGTAGCGAGGCGAGGTGTACCATTACTGTTAGTATCGACGCTGACAAATGTAGGAGGAATTGTACCGCCTGACCAACTTACTAGAATGTCAGAACTATCTAAACTGCTAACATCTATTCCAGTATTGTCGTTGAGAGTAACAGTAAAAGTCTGGGTTGTAGCGCCTGCTGTCGTAATATCAGCGATAGGATTGATGGTGACAGTCGGGATAATTCCATCTATTGCTATTGCTTTGGAAGCACCCAAAGAATTCACTACACCCGGAGTTGGCAAGATTAAAATAGCATCACCATTGGCAGCATTCTTAATAGTACCGCTACTTAAAGATAAAGCAGTTGTCGAAACATAGTCTAAGTCAGGATTGCTATCGCCTGCTGCGACTGTATACCGAAATGTTAAAGTGTTGCTACCGCTGCCTGAGAGGTAATTCGCAACGGGAGTTACACCTGCTAAACTAAGCTGTGGCGTACCCGTAACGTTGACTGTTTGAGAGAATTGAACGCTGATGTCAATCGATGTACCGATACCGTAATTTCCGTCTGCTGTCACTGCGCTGACGCTGGTAATGTTAGGGACGGGGTTAATTGCAATATCGGCGGTTTCGGTAGCGCTACTGAAAACGCTGGATGTGCCGTTGGTAGCTAAGTCTGCTGTTACGTCTGCTGTGCTGCCGTTGGTGCCAGTAATTTGATCCCACGCTTGGAAGGCGATCGCGTTAGTAACGGTTCCACTATAGGTAGCTGTGGGTACGAAGCGGATGCGGGTGGATGCGTCGGATGCTAGCAGTCTAGCAGAGGTAACAGAGGCGGTGAAGGTGTTCCAGGTGGTGCCGTCGGTGGTGTATTGCCAACTGCCGTTAGTCGTGTCGAGGTTGGTGATGGCAATACCTTGTAAGGCGCTGGCATTAGGATCGGTGATTTTTGTGCCGCCGAGGTTGGCGATGATGGTACTAATGAGTGTACCTGTGCTGGCACTGTCGTTTTGGTTTTGGGCGTTGAGAGTGGGGATGCCAGAATTATCGAGGGTGGGAGAGTCGTTGACGAGGACGCTGACGGTGGTGGGTGTGGAAGCAATGCCGTCGGTGGCGGTGTATTGAAAGGTGTCTACACCGTTGAATCCGGCGTTGGGGGTGTAGTAGAGGCTACGTCCTTTGTCAATAGCGATCGCCTCGACTGTACTATCCGCATTCGGGTTGAAGGTGGCATCGGCGGCACCTGTTGTGGGGTTTAATTTGGCGATTGCGATGCGGGGTTGTGCGCCGATGGTGATGAAATCGCCGCCCACTATGGGGTTGCCACTGCTGTCTAGGGCGATCGCTCTGACTGTATTATTCGCATTCGGGTTGAAGGTGGGATCTGCCGCACCTGTTGTGGGGTTTAATTTGGCGATTCCACTGCGGGGTTGTCCGCCGATGTTGATGAACTCGCCGCCCACTATGGGGTTGCCGTTGCTGTCTATGGCGATCGCTCTGACTGTATAACTCGCATTCGGGTCGAAGGTAGCATCGGCGGCACCAGTTGTGGGGTTTAATTTGGCGATTCCGCTGCGGGGTTGTCCGCCGATGTTGATGAACTCGCCGCCCACTATAAGGTTGCCGCTGCTGTCTAGGGCGATCACATTGACTGCACTATTCGCATTCGGGTTGAAGGTGGCATCGGCGGCACCTGTTGTGGGGTTTAATTTGGCGATTGCGATGCGGGGTTGTGCGCCGATGGTGATGAAATCGCCGCCCACTATGGGGTTGCCACTGCTGTCTAGGGCGATCGCTCTGACTGTATTATTCGCATTCGGGTTGAAGGTGGGATCTGCCGCACCTGTTGTGGGGTTTAATTTGGCGATTCCACTGCGGGGTTGTCCGCCGATGTTGATGAACTCGCCGCCCACTATGGGGTTGCCGTTGCTGTCTATGGCGATCGCTCTGACTGTATAACTCGCATTCGGGTCGAAGGTAGCATC
>NZ_JAUBSD010000190.1:0-2189 GCF_036704575.1 Microcoleus sp. K5-D4 | reverse complement strand
TGACTATCTACCAAAATGGAATTATCGTGCAGTTCCGACTATTTAGCAGACGCTAAAGTTATTAAATTGTCATTCCTGAGCAACTCAGAGAACTTTATAGTTTCATCGGAGAATCACTTGCGCTTGAAAACAACCCATCATAAAAACTCGGTTTTCTCAACAGCACTTATGCAATCGGTATCAGGACAAGCAACTTGTAGGATGCTCTACTACTTTCACGATCAACGGATTACCGAGGGGTTGGGAAAGTAGAGTATCTTACTAATTGTGAGACTTGCATAATTCCTGATTTTTTAACTGCAGATAAACACAGATGAACGCAGATGAAATTTCGTCTGCGTTCTTTTAATTAAGCTTGAATCCTTTAGCGGCTAATTGCTGGCGGAGACTCTGAATAATTACGCGATCGAGAGTATTTTCACCGCTATTGGTACTAGATTGGCGCTGTTGTTCAATATATGCTGTACGCTTTTGAGATAAGTCGCGTATCGTCTTTTTAATTGCTTCTCTTTCGGTTTTATTTCCAGCTACATATGCTCTTTTTTCTGTTAGGGTCATCCCTCGCATGATTTCTGGTAAATTATCATCTGATATTGCCTCTAGTTTAACTGTTCCGTTTTCGAGAGCATCCAGCAAGTCCCAAGAAGCATTATCATAGTATTCAGAAGCTTTAGACGCACTACGCAAAACAGTATTGCTGCCAGCATTACTATCTTCAACTGCTTGACGTTGTTGTCCTATTCTTCCTTCTCTACCGTAGGGAATGTAAGTTTGATTGAGTTTAGTATTCCAAGTAGAAATTTCGTCGTCGTAAGGGGACTTGATTACCACAATTTGTTGGTTTTGATTAATGTTGAAGCTACTGCCTTTTGCTAACTCGGCTCCTGATGCCCAAAGTCTTCGCTCCTGACTTTCGGCTGAACCACAGTAGATTGTATTAACGAGAATATCTCCTTTAACCGCGAGATTGACCGATTGGTTCCAAACTATTGGGCCTTGATCGAATGGTTCATTACCCGCAATAAAAATCACGCGAAAATCTTCCTGATTTTTACTCCAGTTTAATTCTTGCATGGCCGAACGAATTACCCAGCCAGCATATTCTTGACCGCCGTTGGTTTTGATACTAAATAGCTTTTCGGAAACTAAATCTAATTCAGGAGTAAACCCAGTTAATAATCTGACAAAACCTTCCGAGGAAGGTAAGCTGTCATTACCATAATGGTACAGAGCAACCTCTAACTCTGGTACTTCGCCATTTTTGGTTACTTTAGTTAAAAAATTAACAACTTGCCAAAGTTGAGTACGAGTCTGGTCAATCAATCCATCCATGCTATTACTAGAATCTAAAAGGATGGCTATCTGAATTTTAGGTTTAGCGAAAGCTGCTGTGGGGGAACACAAGATACTTAGGGTTAAAGCTGTAGTGAATAAAATTCGAGTTAGTTTCTGCATGGAATTTTCTGATTTGTTTATAGTCAGGACTGACGCACTCAAGGGGAATTTTGCAAGGTTTTAAGATTCTTCGCAACACTTGCGAATGACAGAATTATGTTTTCCCAATTATAGTCATTGGACAATAGATTTGATTGCTGGTGTCAAGTCACTTGTAACAAGATTTTACATTGGTGATTAATTCAGTTACCCAAAATCAGGACACGGCAGTGCCGTTTCCTTACAAGATTTTTTTGGGTAGGGAGACGGCATTGCCGTCTCCGACCTATGAGTGCAACCGGAATTGATATTAAATAAAAATATCCACAAACAAAAACCCGGTTGCTTGAATTAATCGGGTTTTTATGTATTCGATCGATTTCAACCCCTCGGCGATTAATTCAAGCTAGGAATGCAAGTGGAATCACTAATTGTTAGTGGGTTGCTGGGACTTGCAGCCGGATTAATTAAGAGGCTGTTGTCCTTAGAAGAAGTATTGGCAATGGGGGAAATCGCACTATAAACAGTCGTGCCTTCAAAGGAATAATTGGCTGACTTTGAGCGCTGGTGAGAGAACTCAACAAGCTGTTCTTGTCGAAGATGAGGATGTCATCGTCGGTTTCGCTAAAGGTCATCATGCTGGGAATTGCACCGCCATGTAGCAAGATATCGTCGGGGATATAGCAATCCTAAATGATTTTCTCTATCTAGATCAATCCTCAATGATTTTCTCTGTGTAAGTATATTGACGTATT
>NZ_JAUBSD010000189.1:0-2453 GCF_036704575.1 Microcoleus sp. K5-D4 | reverse complement strand
ATTGTTAAGCGACGACGAAAACCTCATGTCAGGCTAATTATTTCTCCTTTCCCTGGAACTCAAAGAAGTCCCGAACACTTTTTTTTCAATAATAAAGGAACAAATGGAGTCATATTTTAATTGGTATCTCGGTAAAAAATGAGTAAGGTTACTCATTGACAACAGTGTTTTTAGCTTAACTTGTGAGTAATGGTCCATGACTAGCAAGATGGTTTTCGATTGTCCAGCTCCGGTTTGTTTGGCAAACTTTTCTAATACTAGATTCAGCCATTCTATATTATAGTTATTTAAAATAAAAATGAGACACTAAGTTGCACAATAAGCGCGAATACTCTCATCAAGAGATGTGGCAGAATGCGAATACGTTATAGCTCTCTTTAATGCACTAAAATCATGCTCAATATCATTTAAGTCAGGAGAGTATTTTGGTGAAAAAAGTATCTGATGGCCTGCTTCCTCCACCAGGAGTCTAATTGCTGTCTTACGATGAATCGGTGCATTATCCATGATTAATATTGATGGTATTGTTAAAGATGGCCATAGATATAAAGCTAACCACCCTTCAAAACTTTCTGGATTCAAGCGGACAGTAAAGACCATAGGTGCAATCAAGTCCTTGTTTCCTTTTCTTCTTCCTGCTACTAAATTTTCTCTTTTCCCCCGTTTTCCTTGTCTATCCCCATAGACTTTTTTTCCTTTTTTGAACCAGGCATAAACCTGGGGGGGTGACGACCCGCCCCAAACCCATAGTTAGTAAGGATTAAGCCAACTTGTGGTAAAAAAAGATAGGCAGCAGAGTTGTTACACGCTTGCCTATCAAAAAAAATAATGATACCAAAATTCTACCAGACTCCTAGACAAAAATACCTGACGCCATCTCAGTTTTTGGTGATGACAATTTTGCTATCCTTGATGCAATCAGAAAAACAAGTCAGATTAGAGCGGCTCTCCCGAGTATTTCCCTGTCTAATTACAGCCGAAAGTCGGCGACGGAAATTACAAAGATTTTTGGTATCGGCTCAATAAGTCGGGGTAACAGTTAATCTAGTTGCCAAGACAAGCCCAAGGGATGAAGAGAAGACTTGGAGCGAATAATAGTAGAGAGAGAGGGAATAACTCCAAGTTGAGAAATTCGGTCACGCACATAATCGAAAAAACTGATTCCCAACTGACGAGTAGTAGCCACAAGAGACATAAAAGTATCCCAAGCCCTCGTACCCTCAATCGTTTGAGTTGCATAGCTAATATTACGTCGCTGCACCATAGTTCTGGCGGCTAACTCAGCCGGATTATTGTGTAAAGGTAATTCAGGATGCTCCAAAACTCGCTCGCAACTCGAATGCTTTTGTCGCAGTTAATTGTTTGCGTTCATCCAACAATTCATAGCCACTCGGAGTTTCAAAAAGCAGCCGAAATTTAGCCTTTAAAGGCTGTGCAGCTTCGGGACTGGGAGCGTCTTTGTAAGCTAATAATTCCCGATAATAATCCCAAAAATCTTCGATAAACTGCCCTAAAATTACTTGATGGCAAGCGAATACCGGGCTTAACTTCTTGTAATGTCTTCCCTCGTGTACCCATTACTCACAAGTTAAGCTAAAAGCACTATTGTCAATGAGTAATTTTACTCATTTTTTACCTGTTGCTCCAATTAAAATATGACTCCATTTGTTCCTTTATTATTAAAAAAAAATTGTTCGGGACTTCTTTGAGTTCCAGGGAAAGGAGAAATAATTAGCCTGACATGAGGTTTTCGTCGTCGCTTAACAATCCCTAAATCTTGATTTTTATCGGAGGCAAAATACTTAACTAGGTCAGAAGCTATTCCTTTTTGATAGGCCACAGAAAAATGATACATCCCCCGATAAATCATTTCTAATGAAACACGTTCAATTGGCACTCCTAATTCATCTGCAACCGCATCTCCTAAATCTACTAAAATCGCATAAAATAGCCAAGTACCCCAGATTTGTAGCTTGATTCCGTTTAACGAACCTGTCCATAAATAGCTGAGATTTAGTAATCTTTTTACTAGGCAAAATGCCTCTTCAATTCGCCAGCGTCTTTGAGATAAATCTGCTACTACATAGGGGGGTAATATTTCGGGTTCTTGGACACTTGTTAAATAAGAACGCCAGGAATTTTTCGAGCGAATTTGTACTAATCTTATAGTCAAAGCTGGTGTTTTTTTTGTCCCTGCACCTATCCTAATTATCTGGTCTTTGACATCATAAGTATTGGTGAATACCCGCTCGACTTGATAAGATGCACCTTTTTTAATCCGAGTAATAAATCCAATTTCTTGCTCGATTAATTTTGACCAAAAAGCGAAGTGATAGAAGCCTCTATCTAATAACAGCAAGGTTTTTGGCTTAACTGTTTTTAGTAAGTCTTCCTCCCAATTAGTATCTGCTTGTTTCGGGTTTGTCCAAAACCAAATTTCTTCGGGAAGATGA
>NZ_JAUBSD010000188.1:0-2504 GCF_036704575.1 Microcoleus sp. K5-D4 | reverse complement strand
ATCTCTTGTTTCATCTGTAGAAAGAATTCTTAAAGAATTTGGAGATAATTATGTAATTAATTTTGCTTAACTACTTAGTTTAATCGAACGCCGAGTTGAAGTTGACACAATCTTTGAGTCTCGCGAACAATTGCTGGAAGTGGCAAAAGCCAGCGGTGGTCATGTTCGCCAACTCATCCAGATTATGCGAACTGCTTCCATAACAGCTAGAGGTCGCGGTCACGATAAAATAATGGCTGAAGATGTTACCTATGCAATCAAACAAGAACAATTTAATTTTGAACGGATTATCCCGCAAAATCATTATCCACTTTTAGCTCAAGTTTGTTTGACAAAAAATATTAATAAAGATGAAATCAGTGAGTTGATGTTATTCAATCTTTCGGTTTTGGAATACAACGGCAAAAATCGATGGAACTATCCGAATCCGGTGGTGAAGCAAAATGAAGAATTCCAAAAAGCTCTCCGAGATGCCAGAGAATCCAATGTTAACCCAGAACGACCGTAATTCACAAATTGGGCGATTTTTAGCTGTCAATCAGCAAGCATTTACTCAACTTTTGACGTTTGTTGATTTTTCGGAGAATTTGACTATCGGGTTTGCAGAAGTTAATTTTAATGCGGAAGCTGATTTGCTAATTGAGGGATTGAAAAATCATCCGATTTCTCAAGAAACTAAATTTGAAGTTGTGAGTTTTGATGAGAATTTGCGTTTTCTCCGAGATGAAATTATCAAGATTTTACCTACTATTAAGCGAGAGCCAAATAAAAAATTAGTTTTAATTGTGCGGGGATTGGAAAAGTCGATCGGCAAATTTGACGAATATCCTCCGGTATTACAAGACCTTAATTGGGTGCGAGATGCTTATAAAACCAGCGTTCCCCATCCGATCCTGTTTGTTTTGCCGGACTATGCAATTACTCGTTTGGCGAAGTTTGCACCGGATTTTTGGGCGTGGAGATCGGGAGTATTTCTGTTTAAAACTACTCAAGCTACTAGAGATGATGCCGTTGCTAGGACTCTTGATTCGGAAAGGAGTTTTAGTACATTAGAAACGCCTGAAAAGCAAGAACGCATTGAACTTTTAGAGTCTTTGTTGATGGACTACAGTCCGAGTCATTCTGGAACTGAAAGAAATCCTAGTGCTTGCAGCAATATTTTACATCAACTGGGAGTTGCTTATCTCAGTCAAGGAAAGCCAGTTAAAGCGAGGGAGTATTTAGAAAAAGCTTTGGAGTTGACTGCGGAAAGTAATAGTTTTTTGCTGCGATCAGAAGTTTACAATGAATTGGGGAACTCTTACAAGCAAGAGGGACAACTTTCGGAGGCAATCAGTGACTATCAAGCATCGCTGGAAATTAGTCGCACACTGGGAAACCGTCGCGGTGAAGCTAATACTTTATCTAATTTGGGGAATGTCTGTCAGGATTTGCGGGATTGGCAACAGGCGACTGTTTTTTATCAGCAATGTTTAGAACTTGAACAAGAAATTGGAGATATCTATTCTCAAGCCAGTACCTACCAGCATTTAGGATGGGTGGCAAAACAGATGTGGAATCTGAGTGAAGCTGAGCGTTACTATCAACAAGCTTTAGAGATTTATCGCGAATATAATGATCGCTATGGTATGGCAAGTAGTTGGGGACTATTGGGAGATATCCAGCGTAAGCGCAGCAATTGGGATGAAGCAGAGAGATTGTACCGCCAATCTTTGGAATTAAGGACTGAATTGGGCGATCGCTCTGGTATGGCATATACTTGGGGATCGTTGGGAGATATCGAGCGAAATCGCGGCAATTGGGATGAAGCAGAGAGATTGTACCGCCAATCTTTGGAATTAATGACTGAATTGGACGATCGCTCTGGTATGGCAACAAGTTGGGGAGTATTGGGATATATAGAGCGAAATCGCGGCAATTGGGATGAAGCAGAGAGATTGTACCGCCAATGTTTGGAAGTTGAGATAGAATTAAGTGATCGCTCTGGTATGGCAAATAGTTGGGCATCGTTGGGAGATATCGAGCGAGATCGTGGCAATTGGGATGAAGCAGAGAGATTGTACCGCCAATCTTTGGAATTAAGGACTGAATTGGGCGATCGCTCTGGTATGGCATCTACTTGGGGATCGTTGGGAGATATAGAGCGAAATCGCGGCAATTGGGATGAAGCAGAGAGATTGTACCGCCAATATTTGGAATTAATGACTGAATTGGGCGATCGCTCTGGTATAGCAACAAGTTGGGGAGTATTGGGAGATATCGAGCGAAATCGCGGCAATTGGGATGAAGCAGAGAAATTGTACCGCCAGTCTTTGGAATTAAGGACTCAATTGGGCGATCGCTCTGGTATGGCATCTACTTGGGGATCGTTGGGATATATCGAGCAATGTCGCGGAAATTGGGATGAAGCAGAGAGATTGTACCGCCCCTGGGGGGGTGACAAAGATGCCTAAGAGATAGACCGAATCAGGGTTGCAGCCCGCATACCTTGTTGGTAAAAGCGG
>NZ_JAUBSD010000187.1:0-2562 GCF_036704575.1 Microcoleus sp. K5-D4 | reverse complement strand
GCACTGGCTAATTTCATAAATTCCTTTTTTTGTCAACTCCTAATACTGAACCGACGCCCTAGGAAGACCCCCAGCAAATGTGAGTAAATCAACAAAGAAGCAAGCCTTGGAAGATGAAAGGATTAGAAATGCGATTGAGGGTAAATTTGGACAAGGTAAACGAAGATTCAGTCTGAATAGAGTGATGGCAAAACTTGATAATACTTCTGAAACAGTTATTGCTATTACTTTTTTAGTCATGAACCTTTCTACCTGGTTGCGCCGGGTTTTTTGTGTGTTTTTATGTCGTTCGGGCAAAACAACACCTGTTTTTAGATTGAAGATAATCTCCACTTATATTTGGAGAAAATTAACGCCTGAAAAACTTATCTTAAATCGAGCTTGAATATATCGAGCGCTCCTGTTATTGGGAAAGCGATCGATTATTCAGCAAGCCCTACTTAATCCTTAATTTATTGAGAAGATTTCTGACACTGTTCAAAGGTTGAGGTGTCAGCTTCCCTATTCTCAAAATCTATTGGCTGGTATATTCCGCTCACAGTTTAGTAAGGCGCGGGATCGGGTAATTGCTGGATTAATTGCAAATATTCTGCCTCAGTACGGCTTGGTTGATAAACCACGGTTTTCGCATCATTTAACCGCTGCAAAACCGCCATGTAAAGAGAGCGACAAGCTTTGCGGTATTTCCATTTTTACGGCAACTTTTTCGATAGCAATAACCACGCTGCTACCGACACATCTTTAATTATTTTTTTCGCACTTCCACCAGTTGTTTAATTCCTCTCTTTCAAATTATGAATATAAAAAAAACGTAACCATTGCCAAATCTGCCAACTCGCCCACACTGCGAGAAATGCTAAGATTAACCAAAAGGTGGCTGTAGCGATCGACTGTTAATTTGTACGCTCAGCAGTTGGTTGCAAACAATGCTAAGACTAAATCAAATAATTTAACCAGTCTGACAAAATTTCAACAGGATGTCGATCGAGCTTTGGATCAGGTAGCTCTGCCTTTTGGATCAATAATGTTCAGATAAGAATAATCGGATTTCCTTTCACAAGTCTGGAAGTCTCATAAATGCGTGAAATGAAATTCGTCTTAAAGCGCTAACTGAACCGTATTGCCTTTTGGATGGAGCGAACATAACAGCTTAGAACGTGATAGGCAGGGGAATTTATTGTGATCGGCTTTGATTGCAAAATTGTTTGGTTGGATATTGAGCGACGTAGCTATTTCTATGGGGGCGGCTTTGTGCTTTGAGGCGCTCAACAATATTATTAATATTCGCAATGCAGGAAAAAAACCGCCATCTTCCACAGAATCTTGAGCGGTGCAGTTGGGAGGCAAATCAACTAACTGTCATACCCTTTTAGATTTTAAATTTTAGATTTTAGAATTCCGAATGACTAATGGCTATTGAGGTTTGAAGCACCGGCCTAGATTTGGCTTCTTTTTTAAAAGTGGTATCACCAGTAGGATATCGGATATATCGGTAATTGCGCGTTTGCCAAAAGTAAGGGAAAACACACATATAATAAATTCCGTGCGATTGCGGATGACAGTGCTGCAGAAATAGGGGAAACTAATAGATAGGTTAAATAAGAATGAGCGAAATAAACACGATCGCTAGCAATTTCAGAACCTCTGAATCCAAGGCTGTATCTACCACTAAACTCACTTTTGGAGGACGCAATAGGTTGACTTCTTTAAGGGAAACGACTCGCGCCTCGGAATACGCAAATTCCCTATACAAAAGCTTTGGATTCAAAGACTCCTGCATCAAGGAATGTGAAGATTTTGTTTCCATAATTTTGGCGGGGAAATCTGACTGTATCGAGAAAATTACCTCGGCACTTCAAAAATATGCCTCTATTCTTACAATACTCCGGACAGTTTTTGGAACGAGACTACAAGCTTAGGCGGCGCAAGGATCATAAATAAAGTCCAATTAAATGCAACGAGCGGGGTGGAGCTGACATTGATTTAATGATCCACAGGGGCTGCGAAGTCCTACAGAATAAGCTATTGGGTCATATAAAAACTGTCCGGACTATTGTTCTTAGAGAGATTGATAAAGTTCGCCTAACTTCTGACGGTCGCTAGAACCAACTGCAATTAGGCTCTGTTATCCTCCGTTCAGATTAGCTCGATCCATACAAAAGTCAATTGCCAAAATTGCATATTTATCACATACGCTTGATAAGATAACTCCGGGGTGTATCTACTAATAATGCCCTTAATGGAGTCTCCAATATGAGTTCTACATTCGCTCAAGTTAACTCAAAATCTGCTTGGGAAAAAATGCCACCGCGCTGCTTAGTCTTCATAGACTCAGGCGTAAAAGATTACGAGTCAATAACAGCGGGAGTGCTGCCGGGACAGCAGGTAGTAATACTCGATAGCACCAAAAACGGCATCGAACAAATCACCTCTGAAATTGAAAAATATGCCTCGACTAACGGGGCGATAGACTCGGTTCACATTATTTCTCACGGCAATTCTGGCAGCTTGCAGCTAGGTTCTGCAACGCTGAATTCGGATAATTTGCCGCAATATGAAAGC
>NZ_JAUBSD010000186.1:0-2634 GCF_036704575.1 Microcoleus sp. K5-D4 | reverse complement strand
AACTTAGCCACGCTTAGGGCATTTGGATACTTTACAATCCTTAACATAATTGTGTTTGACAGCGCCTACCTACTTACCTATAGGGGAAAGCGAATTACGGTTCGCTAGGAGGAGAACTTGAGTCAGGATGCAGCGACTTTTGAACTAGCTCCATAACCGCTAACTGAATCGGTCTGTGCTTTTGCTCCGGGCGGCGGCGATCGTAAATCGCCCGAAGAACCTGCGGGCTGTGACCCATGCCATAAGCCAGAGAAGCAATGTCCGAGTCAGAGGCTCCGTTATCCAAAAAATGAGTCGCAAAAATATCCCGCAGCAAGTGAGGAGTCAGTCGCTGGCCCGTCAAAGCATGAGCAGCATTACTGATATAGCTAGCCATACTGTCCTCAGCAAAAGGCGTGCCATTGGGCCGCACGAAAACGAATTCGCCAACCAGGTCAAACTGCAAGCGACCCGCCCACAAACGCCCAACCTTCTGCTCCCCTGGATTGAAAGTTGCTCCACAAGAGCGCCAACTTCCCTCCGGCATTTTATAATAGCCGTACAGCCATGTTTCCAAGTAGTCGTAGAAACATCGCCCGTCAGGGAACTGTACGTTAGGAATCTCCAAATCTTGGTGTCCGTAAGTCTTACCAGTTTTATAAGACTCTGACGTTACATCCTTGAGCCAGCGACCGTCCGGTGTCCTGTACAGATAACCGCAATTCCGGTCGCGGTTGCGACCCGTAGGCAGAGGCTGGTACAAACCGTCAGCAGGTACATCCACAGGCCGCTTCACCGGACACTCAAGAGCCATTTTTAACTCCCTCAACTCCTGCTGTCGCCGGGGGGGACTATAGGTCAAAAACCCCCAGAGTACGTAGCGCTGGAAGCTAGAAGCAATCGCCTCCAGAGACCTCGGGGAGCCACACGCCAACTTCGGTTGGCACTCCAAGCGCAGCGGTTCGACAATTAGTTCCCAAACGTACGGCAAATCCAGCCACTTCTTATCCACATCCGCCACTGGGATGTGATTCTTCAACTCCTTATTTGCCAGTGACAGCCGTCCGCGCAACACCTTCACAGCCGGCACTTCGCTGTAATCGCTAGAAGTGATTTCAAGGTGATACTGAAACTTCGCCACCGCCAGCAGCGCACACAGGTAATTCTTGCGAGTGTGGGGGCTTTTAGCACCTCTTTCCTCGATCAAAAAGTTGCAGAATTCGCAGACCCAACAATCTACATACTTCCCCACCTTAGCAGCCATTGTGGCCGGAGCTTCCTTAGAAGCCGCCTTGAGTTCAACTGGCGGAATTAAAGTATCTAAAGACAGCTCCTCCAACGGCACTCCTCGGTAGTAATAGAACCAGCCGAGCAAGTGAAAGAGCAAGCCAATTTGGTCGCGACAGGCTTTTGTTTTCACCGGTTCATCTAACCTACCCGGCCAGTGAGCTGAGGTACGAAACTTGTAGAAATGTTCAATTTTAGCTTTTAACTTCTCTGACACTTGCTCTGGCTGCAAACCATAAGGCGGCAAAGCAGAGCGGCTCGTCAGTAGCGTTTTCGCCATAATTCCATAGCCGCGACGGCGACGACCCCCGCAGCAATCAACAGGTTTCTCAGGTAAGGTATTGCCCGGCCACCACCCCTCCTGGCTAGACCAAGAAAGAAGTTCATTGAGCCGACAGCTATAAACCTCTTTACTACTATCCGAGGGTTGCAGCAATTCAAAGGCTTTTTCTTGAGCTTCCCTCGCAGTTGTGAATTGCTCAACGTTTATACCTTGTTTAAAGGCCGTGGCTTTGTCTATTTCAACTCGCGTGGGCTTGCGACCTTTGAAAGGCTCCAAGCCCCATCCGGGCAAAGTGTAACGGTTGATAGCCGTTTCAGTTTGAGAAATAATTTCTTGCGCTTTCTTTTGCGGGTGCTTGCTCTGAATGTAACTAGCATAAAGACCGAGAATATCGGTCAAAGAGAGGTTTTTTTTCATTTTTATAAATGGTGGTAGAGGAAGATGGGACAAGTTTAGGTCTTGTGGAAGTGCTACGAAGCTTTGAAAAGAGGCTTTCAGAAAATTGCTCTCATTCAAATAATAGTAAAAACTACAGTCACAACTTTACTGTAATTTTTACCGTAGGTGGCGGTCGGCTGTAAGCCTTATATGGCAAGGCTTTTTTTCTTAAAAACCCGCTTGTTTTATAAATAAGTTTTTGGCTATTTATAACCTTAAAAAAGCTTAGGTAAGCCATAAGAGCTAACGCCTTGCTATGCTTAGCAAGGTAGAAGCTCGACACCACACTCCAACCAATCGGCTGACTAAAACTAGCAAAAGTTAGCTTTTGTGTAGTAGCTAACCTTTGTAAGGGAGCCTCTTTTGGCTTTTGTACTTGATAGCCAAAATACAGTTGTGTGGTTCTGGTCATAAAAAAAATCATAGTGCAATCAGTGAGACTAAAAAAGGGCTGGATTGTCAAAAAAATTGGGTTGAGGACTAAGGGTTACTTTGGGTTGGTGAATGAGCTGGTAACTGCTCCAGTTTTCTAGCAAATTGCTCAACAACTTCTGAGCGAGAAATACCGTGTAAGTAAGTCGGCGCCAAAAAACCGAACTATGTTAAAATAAGTAAAGAAAGAGAACACATCTACTGAGGTAACTCAA
>NZ_JAUBSD010000185.1:0-2657 GCF_036704575.1 Microcoleus sp. K5-D4 | reverse complement strand
TTTAAATCACCCTAACCTTCCTTCAGTCTTGTCTTATGGTACTTTGGCTGCTTAAAAACTGTCCGGACTATTGTAAAAATCTATTGGTTTGTAGTGAGGACTTCAGTCCCCTATTCCCCGTTTGTAGAAGTGGAAAAAGTTGATTGTGCAGCAGGCGGCAAATCCCGATCGCAAAAAGTCGGATCGCCCGCCTGCCAGTTTGGATGCCACAGAGGTACGATGGAATAGAGGGAGGGAGGCCAAGCCCGGTAAGGTTAAGCTTGGCGACAATACCCACAGGAAGGGAAAAATGACACTTAACTTGCGGCGACCGATTTTGATAGGCGGAATAGGACTTTCAGCAGCGCTGTGGCTGCTGGAAACTCTACAGCATTCGGGTTCAGAAATGGGCGAAACGGCACTCATCGGCTTGGCGGCTGCCGGTGCGGGGTATTGGTGGTGGAAGCAACAATCCCCCAAACTGGAACTCGCACTCCCCCAACCCTTGGCCAACAGGGAAGCAGCCGAAAAAGCGATCACGGCTTCAGAAGCCGCAATTAAATTGCTGGCTTCTGAAGCTCCAAACTCTGCCGATCCTGCTAATCTAACAGCAAAGCTCGATCGGCTCAGAGCCGAATTAGACAGACAAGATTTACGGATTACCGTAACTGGGGGCAAAGCTGTCGGCAAAACTGCCTTAATTCAAGTTTTAAATTCTAATTGGGCCTCTCAACACCCGCAAAAGCTTAGTTTACAAGAAACAGCAGCGCTGTTTGCTAATACAAATGCCGATGCCAAAATCGGCGGTGATTTAGTGCTGTTTGTGACAGCGGGCGACATCACAGATTCCGAATTTAAAACATTATCTCAGCTAGCGTCCGCCGGTCAGCGCGTGCTGCTAGTCTGGAACAAACAAGACCAATATTTACCAGAACAGCAGTCGCAGGTTTTGCACTCTTTGCAGCAGAAAATGCAAGGAATATTGGGGACAGAAGAGATAATTGCGATCGCTGCTTCTCCCAATTCTATTAAAGTTCGCCAGCACCAAGCGGACGGCACATTTAAAGAACGCATCGAAAAGCAAGTCTCTCAACTCGACCCGCTGACGGAAAGATTGACTAAAATCTTAACTGAAGAACGGCAACAGTTGGTGTGGGCGAGTGCAGTGCGCGAGGCTGCAAGTATCAAGTTAGAGGCAAAAACCTTATTAAATGCAGTCAGGCGCGATCGGGCAATTCCCATTATCGAACAATATCAGTACATCGCCGCCGCCACCGTGTTTGCTAATCCGGTTCCCGCTTTAGACTTGTTAGCAACAACCGCCATCAGCACCCAACTCGTAATCGATCTCGGCGATATCTACCAGCGAAAGTTTTCCTTAGACCAAGCTAAGACAGTAGCGGGTACTTTAGCTAATCAAATGTTCAAATTGGGATTAGTAGAACTGTCTACCCAAACTATTACTGGACTGCTGAAAAGCAATGCCGTCACCTATGTAGCAGGAGGCGCGGTGCAGGGAATTAGTGCAGCATATTTTACCAGAATAGCAGGACTGAGTTTAATTGAATATTTCCCAAGTCAAGAACTGGAAAATGCTCCCAAAGGCATTTTCAATCTCGACCAGTTGACTAAAACTTTGCAAGCAGTATTTACGCAAAATCAGCAAGTTTCTTTCTTGCAATCTTTCGTCAACCAAGTGGCGAGTCGCCTTTCATCTCAGGTATCTGGGCCCGAAACCGTTAAGTCGGCGGCCAATTAAGTAAAATAAAGGAACAGGCATCTTGCCTGTTCCACAAGACAGTTTTTCTGTTGTGGGACAGGCATCTTGCCTGTTCCCCGGCAGAACCAGGCAACCAGTTAATATTTTCCTTTTTCCTTCTGCCTTCTGTTATACAATCAAATAAAGTTTGCACGATGATACAAACTCAACCAAAAATACTAAGCTTTGAAGAATTTCTAGAAGACAAAGCCGAGAACAGATGCTACGAACTCCACGACGGGGTAATGGTTGAAATGCAGCCAACAGGAGAACACGAAGATATCACAGCATACCTTGTTCAAGAATTTACGCTGCTCTACACCAAACTGCAACTTCCATACCGCATTCCCTCGAAAGCGCTAGTTAAGCCCCCAGCTAAAGATACAGGATATATTCCTGATGTTTTGCTATTAAACCGTCAGGCTTTAGCGTCGGAACCCTTATGGTTGAAGTCAGCAACAATCACCCAAGGAACATCTATCCCGCTACTTGTTGAAGTTGTCAGTACCAACTGGCGCGACGATTATCTCAAAAAGTTGGCAGATTACGAAATGATGGGCATCCTCGAATATTGGATTGCGGATTATGCTGCATTCGGCGGAATACGTCATATTGGCGACCCCAAAGAACCCACGCTTTCGGTTTGCCAGCTTGTGGACGGAGAGTATAGAATTACACAGTTCAGAGGGAGCGATCGCATTATTTCACCTACATTTCCCAATATGGAGCTGAACGTCGATCAAATTTTCCGAGGCGGCGCCTAGTGTTAGGGAAAAGAACAGGCAAGATACCTGTTCCACAAAAATTTTTTGTTATTGTGGAACGGGCGGGCTATCCCGTTCAATATTAGACCTCTTGCGAAAGTCTCAGGCGATGGCTAATTTGTCTTCAAAGAAAGTTCATAATTATAAATACCAGC
>NZ_JAUBSD010000184.1:0-2662 GCF_036704575.1 Microcoleus sp. K5-D4 | reverse complement strand
GCTTTCATATTGCGGCAAATTATCCGAATTCAGCGTTGCAGAACCTAGCTGCAAGCTGCCAGAATTGCCGTGAGAAAAAATGTGAACTTGGTCTACAGTTTCCCCAGCAGCAGAAATTGTTTGCAGTTTCCCAGTAATTTGCTCGACTCCGTTACCATTTTTATCTAAAATGATGATCTCTGCACCGGGAAGCACGCCACCCGCAAGAGTTTGATAGTCATCTAAGTCGGGATCAATGAAGACAATAGATTTAGAACCAGCATTGGGGAAAACAGATTGTGAATCCATGTTAGTGGCAAAAGTTGAACTCATTTCGCATACCCATGAGAATGTTTACTATTTGCTGGTAGATTCACCTTGAAAGCAGAAGGCTAGAGATCCAGAAGGCAGTAGGCAGAATTAAAATCTCGGTGTTCGATCCGGGAGATTAAAATTTAGGTAAAAATTTTAACTTTATCCCTAATTGAAATCCGAGACTTGTCTCCCTAATCAGCTTAAGCTGTGTAAAAATTGCGATTTTTTTAGCAATTAACAGCAGAGGATGTAATGTAAATAGTCCGGCACGGGGAACCTCTCTATATAGATTTGCCATGCACACCATTAGCCAGATAAGTAGTGCATCAAACCATTGGGAAGCCTTGGTCAGTGAAAATTAATAAAAGATTTTCGGGGGTTCCGAATTCCTGAAAATTGCTCTAGCTAGTACCTGATACATTCGCATTAGATAAAACCAGGAAAATTGCCTAAAAATTTGATTGATTTAACTTTTTCATACCTGGAAAAAATTTCAAAAAATTTGAAATTTAGTGGTTGAGAAAGCTTGCTTTATTCGGGCGCTACTTATGGCTAGCCAGCTCAGGATTGCAATAGACGGATGTGCCTCATTCTAGATGTGGGCGATCGGCAATAAACAAGATTTATTACCGATCGCTGTTGAAAAGAATCAGATCGATCGCTCCTATTCGTTGGCGTAGCCCCCGTAGGCGCGGGCGACGCTAACGTCATCCACCAAATTTCAGGAGTTTGAGAGCTTTCTTCACCACTTCTAAGCGGGCTGGCTGCTTATAGCGCACCCTATCCCAGGCAGTTAGAGTGTTAGCTGAGTGAAATCGCTAGCGGTAAGAATACCGGGGGTAATATTGTTAAGCTTCGCTAACAATTGATTGGTGTCCGTCACAGTAATCAAAGTTTGATTGTTGCTGGAAGTAATACTGAGTTGATTAAAACTCAAATCAGAATTCAACCCAATTAAATCCTCTCCCTTGCGGAAATCATTAATGATGTCGCTACCCACACTTTGATTGAGGAAAAACACATCATTTCCCGAACCTCCCGTCAATGTATCGTCCCCAACATCCCCGGAAAGGAAATCGTCCCCAGCACCACCGCTGAGAATATCATTACCTTTGCCGCCGTAAAGCGTATCGTTATCGGTGTCGCCGAACAGCACATCGTTTTCATTGCCACCCAAAAGCAAGTCGTTGCCCTCACCGCCATCGAGACTGTCGTTTTCTTTGCCGCCGTAAAGCGTGTCATTTCCCAATAAGCCAAAAATCAGGTCTGCACCTTCATTGCCAAAGGCAATATCGTTGCCATTTCCAGCATTAATTGTGTCATTTCCTAAGTTGCCTAAAATGTAGTCGTCTCCATCTTCACCGAGTAAGATATCGTCATCTTTGCCGCCAAAAATGCTGTCGTTGCCAAGGCCGCCGGCAACTGTATCATTGCCTAAATCTCCCCTCAACAAGTCGTCGCCCTCACCACCAACAACAGTGTCATTATCTTTGCCAGCGTAGATGGTATCGTTGCCAGCGTCGCCAGAGATGAAATCGCTGCCTCCATTGCCGAAGATTGAGTCGTTATCTGCACCGCCGTCAATGTTGTCATTGCCGCCCATACCGTAAAGAATATCGTTGCCGACTTGTCCGTTAATCGACTCGTTGATGCCACCGCCCATGATGAAATCGGCATCGTTACCGCCGTTGATAGTTTCTTGGACGGGGTTGGGGGTGATGGTGGCAGAGTCGAGTTGCGGGGGGTTGAGGCTATCGAGCGGGTCAGCATCCGAGGCCGGAGTTGGAGTCGGAGTCGGTTCCGGTGTCGGCGGAGTTGGAGTCGGTTCGGGCGTGGGAGTTGGCGCCGGTGCGGGTGTGGGAGTTGGCGCCGGTGCGGGCGTGGGAGTTGGCGCCGGTGCGGGCGTGGGAGTTGGCGCCGGTTCGGGCGTGGGAGTTGGCGCCGGAGTCGGTGGTGTCGGCGCCGGAGTCGGAGTCTCAGTCGGAGTAGGCGCCGGCGCGGGTGTCGGAGTAGGCGCCGGTTCGGGTGTCGGAGTTGGTGCCGGTGCGGGTGTCGGAGTAGGCGCCGGTTCGGGTGTCGGAGTAGGCGCCGGCGCGGGTGTTGGAGTAGGCGCCGGTTCGGGTGTAGGAGTAGGCGCCGGTGCGGGTGTCGGAGTAGGCGCCGGCGCGGGTGTAGGAGTAGGCGCCGGTTCGGGTGTCGGAGTAGGCGCGGGCGTGGGAGTTGGCGCCGGTTCGGGTGTCGGAGTAGGCGCGGGCGCGGGTGTCGGAGTAGGTGCCGGTGCGGGTGTGGGCGTCGGAGTAGGCACCGGGACGACACTACCTCCCAATTCAAAAGAGCCGCTGTCGACGATGGCACCTGGAATGCTGTC
>NZ_JAUBSD010000183.1:0-2756 GCF_036704575.1 Microcoleus sp. K5-D4 | reverse complement strand
AAGAAGAACCAAGTAGGTATAATATTTGACATCTCTACCGAAACATAAACCTCTTCATATTCACTCATTTATTTATTCTACATCGCTGATGTTATTAAATTTTCATTCCTTACAGCAAGGCACACTCAAGATCAATGGTTAAAAAAACCAACTCGACTTTTGGTGGTGCTATAGGCAACTCCCTTGCCAATATGGCGATCGCGCGCTCAATCAGCTTGATTAGCAGGGGGCGGTTAGCTGTTTTTAACCGGGACTTACGCCGTGTGCGGGGTAAGTTCCGTCTGAAACCATTGCGAGGTGAGACTTGCCCGGAGCGTCCAAGTCTTTTACATGACTACAATCTCTTACAACCCTTATGTGGCGGAGTTTTTGCTTAAATTCATCAGAGAACAATACTCTGGGCCTAAATATTAAGAAAATCTTAAATAAATGACTACGGTTTGTCGGCAGTCTAGTCGCTAAAATCGAGACGGGACAAAGAATACAGCCCCCTGAACTACCCCCGCAGGGGGTAAGTTCCGTTTAACAGGTTAGTCGCTACTAGAGAACCACTAAAGCCAGCACCAACGATCGCGATCGTTGTTGGAGTATTACAGGCTATATACGCTAATTTTATCGCTTTACCGTATTTAAATATTTTGGGGTACGCTCGCGCATCATTATTAATGATTAATGATGCGGTAATGGTTTGTCATGCTCTCAATTGACCAGTAGTATGCCATTATTAGCCAGCAAAGTTATTTAAACGCCCCCTTTTCCCTTCTCCCCTTTTGCACCTTGCAAAGCAAAAATCGGAGTTTGAGCAGATTTCCCCTTCAGAGCAACAGATCCCAAAGCCTCACAAATGAAGTTGAGATCGATCGACTCATACACCCTTTCAGCAATCAAAATTTGGTTTTCCCCCGCCTTGCTCATCAACCGAGCAGCCGTATTCACCGTATCCCCGAGGATATTAAACTCCCTGCGCCCTCGCGGTTCCCCAACCTCAGCAGCAAACACCGGCCCCAGGGACAGCCCAATTTGACAGCTTACTTTTATTTCTTCACCCGCGATAATTACCAGAGGCAAACCAGCAATGATATCTCGGATTGCAATCGCGGCACTAGCCGCGCGGCTGGTGTCATCCGTGTGAGCGTCGGGCACGCCAAAATAAATCAGCATATCCGAACCATCTAAGTGCGCCGTTACTTTTTGCAACACGCCCCCTTTAGCTGAGACTACAGCATCGATCAACGCAAACACCCGAGAAAAACCCACTACCAGGTTGACTTCTTCGTCCGGCGAAGCTTTCTCCACAGACTCCGGTAAACCTATCAAGTTGACAAACATCACGGTCGGTTCAGGAAAATCCGGCGGAATTTTCCGCCTGTCTGCATTTTCCACCAGCAGTCTCAGGATAGTGTTGGGAATATAACTAGCAAGAGGTTCAAGCCGATTCACAGCTTCCCCGATTTCTTTTACCAAGCCCGCAACGCTGCGATCGAGCAATACCGAACTCGGCATCCGCCGCCCAGTCAAAGTGATATCATACTCTCCGAGTCGATCGTCCGTGAAATCGTCCGCCACCAAAAAATAACCCTGTTTCCCGGGTTCAAAGCGAAATTGCTCTCCCAAAGACTCTCTAGCAGTTTCAGTCACACACACCCGCCCCACACTCCCAGAACCCTCAGTTTGCTTGGCTTGCTGGACTGAATGTCCCAGCAGTACGTGAGCCATCCGCTGCGGTGTACCGATGTCAGCACTAATGTAGCGGCCGCAGTGGATGCCCACCCGCATCCTCAAAGAGAAAACACCCCGCGCCGTTTCAATATTGGCAAATTCAGCCATCGCCCGCTGCATCCGCAAACCCGCCCGCACCGCCCTCGCTGTATCCTCTTGGTAAACTCCTGATAGAAACTGCACAAGCATCGCATCTCCGGTAAACTCCAGCAAATCCCCGCCCGATTTGCTCACAATTTCAATCATTGAGGCAAAATAGTCGTTAATCACGCCCAGCAGGCTTTCAGCTCCCTTGCGCCCCTGGGTCGCGTTCGCTTCCAACAGCGAGGTAAACCCTGCCAAATCCGTGAACAGCAATGTGCCTGTTTGCCACTGGTAGCGCACCTCGCCCGGGTTGGGCGGAGATTCGGACACTGGCCTGGGCACGTAGTCGTGGAGGATGTAGCGCAGAGTTCGCAGGTGATCGAAAACCCCCATTAGCGTTGCGGGGGACGGATCTACCCACGCAGCAGCGTACAGTTGAGCCGAAAGGAGCGATCGCAGTCGCAGTTCGATCGCAGCCAAGGGAGGATTGTAGGTTAATCTATTAATAATTTCCACCTAAGTTTATTCTTAAAAAATAGGGTAAGTTCGATCAATCGAGATGCTACACCAATAACTCGACCTATACCATTATGATAAGTTTCCAGTGACTCCATACCAGCCCAACCCAGAACCCACTATAGAAACTTCCGAGACTCACAGCTTGCTAGCTCCCGATTTGATCCGAGCTGCTCGATCGGCCTATGGTATGTATCTGAAAGTGCATTCCGAGCAGATGCAGCGTCCGGCGGGTGTAGTTGTCAGTCAAGGAAGCGATCGAGGCCAGGTAATTTTTGCTTCGCAGCCGATTTTATTGCCGGGTGAACGTTTTGTTACTTTTGACGAAATTGAATCTCAAATGTATTAATTGCTAAGTAAGTCGGCGCCAAAAAACCGAACTATGTTAAAATAAGTAAAGAAAGAGAACACATCTACTGAGGTAACTCAATATATGG
>NZ_JAUBSD010000182.1:0-2813 GCF_036704575.1 Microcoleus sp. K5-D4 | reverse complement strand
ATCTCTTGTTTCATCTGTAGAAAGAATTCTTAAAGAATTTGGAGATAATTATGTAATTAATTTTGCTTAACTACTTACTTAGGCGGCAGCGGCGATGGCATAAGCGGCAACGGCAATGACTACGCCAACCGCATGACTGTAGATAGCACAGGTGCGGCTTACATTATTGGCACTACTTTTAACAATTTTACGACTACTCCTGGTGCGTACCAAACTACGCCAGCAGGTAACGCTGATTTCTTAGTTACCAAAATTAACCCCGAAGGAACTGCGTTAGTTTACTCTACCTATATCGGCGGTATTGGCAATGAATACGGTTTTGGGATTGCGGTAGACAGTCAAAATAATGCTTATTTAACCGGACAAGTCGATCCAGGTTATCCAACTACACCGGGTTCTTTTCAACCTACAGCACCTAATTACACTGCTGCGGTAACTAAACTCAATGCAGCCGGCAATGCGTTAGTTTATTCTACATTTTTAGGCAATAGCAGCAGCGGCGCCCTAGGCAACGGCATTGCGGTAGACAGTAACGGTAATGCTTATGTTACCGGGGTCACAGGTGGCAACAACAGTTCCCCCCCTGTAGTAAATGGCGGTTTCCCCACTGCCAATGCCTCCCAACCTGTATACGGAGGCGGAATTGATGCGTTTGTTACTAAAGTCAATCCAACTGGCAGTGGTTTAGTTTACTCTACTTATTTCGGCGGTTCTGGTCGCGAAGACGCTCAAGCCATTGCCATAGACAATAATAGTAATGCCTACATTACTGGCATTACTTATTCGACTGACTTGCCTGGGAAAGATTTAGGTTTTCAAAATGCCCTTGCAGGTGAATATGATGGTTTTGTCGCTAAATTTGACGCGAATGGTGCGCGCGCTTATTCCACTTATTTAGGTGGCTTTGGCAATGAAATAGGTAATAATATCACTGTAGATAGTTCTGGAAATGCCTATGTTGTGGGACGTACCACTTCAACTGATTTTCCGACTAAAAATGCTATTCAAGCGACTAATGCAGGTGGTGCAAATGATGCTTTTGTCATCAAGTTAGGTCCTCTAGGTTACAATGCAATTTATTCAACTTATTTGGGCGGTAGCGGAGATGACAACGGGCATCGTATTACTCTAGACAGTGCGAATAATGTTTATGTGACGGGAGATACGACTTCGACTAATTTTCCGACTAAGAATGCTATTCAAAGTGTCAGCGGCGGCGGGAAAGATGCTTTTGTGACAAGTATCAATTCGTCGGGTTCTGCCTTAGTTGATTCTACTTATTTTGGCGGCAGCGGCGACGACAACGGTAGTGGTATTGCGGTGGATGCTTCTGGTGCAGTTTATGTGGCGGGATCTACTACGTCTACTAATTTGCCTACTGCCAATCCTTTGCAAGCGGCGAATGGGGGAGGTGCTTCTGATGCTTTTATTACTAAAATAATTCCTGGCGGGCCGCAGGTAAAGATTGTTGAGTCTGGCGGCAGCACTAATGTAGCAGAAAGCGGGACGACTGATACTTATACAGTGGTGCTAACTAATCAGCCTACTGCTAATGTGGCGATCGCACTCAATACCGCCACTCAAATTCAACCTATTGCTGGCATTAGTTTCACTCCAACTAACTGGTTTGTACCGCAAACAGTGACAGTCAGTGCAGTTGATGATGCAGTAACAGAAACTTCGCCACACAGCGGCCCGATTACTCACACTGCTATCAGTACCGATGCTAGTTATAACGGGGCGAGTGTAAGTTTTACGGTTAATGGCACTGCTGGCAATACCGTCAATGCTAATATTACCGATAACGACACCGCAGGCGTTAGCATTACTCCTGCTAACACGACTGCGACGGAAGGCGGTGCAAACGGAAGTTATAGCGTTACATTAAATACTCAACCGACAGCACCTGTTACGATTAACTTAGCTACAGGCAGTGAAATTCAACCAATTACCGCACTTACTTTTACCGGTACTAATTGGAATGTCGCTCAAACTGTTGCGGTGAAAGCGGTTGACGACAATTTAGTTGAAGGAAATCATGCAGGTGCGATCGCCCATACTGCTACCAGTACCGATACTAACTATAACAGCATCACAATTCCGGCTGTTAGTGTCGCCATTACCGATAATGATACTGCCGATTTCAGCATTGCACCTACGAACATAACTGCTACAGAAGGCGGTGCAAATGGCAGTTACAAAATCCAGCCAACTTCGCAACCAACTGCACCGGTTACTATCAGTTTCAATACTGGCGACCAACTTAATCCGATCGCCACACCTATTACTTTTGATAGCACTAACTGGAATGTTGCGAAAACTGTCACTGTTAGTGCGATCGACGACAATCTAGCACAAGGAACCCACAGCGGCACGATCGCTCACACAGTTACGAGTACCGACGCGAATTATAACGCGAAAGTCATTTCCAATGTGACGGCATCAATTACAGATAACGATAGTCCCGGTATTTCTATTGTGCAATCAGAAGGCGAGACAGCTATTGCTGAAGGCGGTGCAACCGATAGCTACGGCGTACTTCTGACTACTGCACCTACTGCAAACGTCACGATTAATTTTGATACGGGCAGTCAAATTAATGCGATCGCACCTGTTACTTTCACGCCGAATAATTGGAATGTGGCGCAAAATGTCACTGTTACGGCGATCGATGACAGCATAGCGCAAGGAAGCCGCAGCGGCACGATCTCTCACCAGTCTGTCAGTACCGACACTCAGTAGACCTCTTGCGAAAGTCTCAGGCGATGGCTAATTTGTCTTCAAAGAAAGTTCATAATTATAAATACCAGCTA
>NZ_JAUBSD010000181.1:0-2821 GCF_036704575.1 Microcoleus sp. K5-D4 | reverse complement strand
GCCACAGGCGAGGTTTTAGCTCAGGTTTTTGGGGCTGATAATACTATTACTTCTCTCGATTTTCTGATTTTGGCTCGTTAAGAATAAAAGCGCATTTTATCGGGGGGCTTTTGCCGATATTCTACACGCTCGCTTTTTAAAATTAACCGGGCTTGTAGAATATTTTTAACTCAACGAACATCAAGCTAGTGACTTATTTGATGTTCGACATATCTGCTACTATGAAATTGATTTTAGTGAGTAATTCATTCCTGATTAAAGTCAAAAGGCAGAATTTATGACCACCAAAGTTATAACGTTTTTTTTACACAAAGAGATACTATTTGATATTGGACTGATTGACTACCAGAAAATTGTTTTGTTATCTGGACTCAAGTTCTAATAAACGTCTGAGGGGTAAACCCCCATATTACTACAAACACGAACAATTGTCAACTAGCTGGTGCAAACAAATTTCGCACCTCACGGCGTAATTTTCTTAGATCGCGCGCGTTTTTTTTATACTAAAATAATTCTGCGCTGAGTCAGACTTGGCTAAAAAAACGCCTGATTTCCCAGGTAAATGCCGCTAACTGCTACTTTGGGAAGATGTCGATAAAAAAAATATCGCAGTAAATGGAACTTGTTAAGTATGCGAAGCCGAGAAATTAGCAAGTAGAAATTTCTTATTAGCAATTAACAATAATATCTACCACTTAAGGTTGACAATTAACACGTCAAGGAGCTATCTAACTCATGAAAAAATCAGGGTTCAACTACTCTTCCCCAATGCAAAAATTAAGTTGCGATGGGCACGATAAAGACTGCATAGAAGATCGTGGGATTCGGGAGCCGTTAGCGGGCGATCGGCTGAGCGATATTTACTGTTTAACAAAAGCGAGTCTTCGCGTCAAGAGTGAGCATAAAAAACATTTAGTTTGCATCGATCCCAGGGTAGAGAATTATCAGCATCTTGCCAGGGGAGCCAAACCGGGAACAGAGATAATTGTCCTCGATCGCACCCTAGACGGAGTAGAACAAATTACCGAGATTCTAGCTAAACGCAGCTTAATTGCCAGCCTTCAGATAGTTGCTCACGGCAATGAAGCTTCGGTGCAACTCGGGTCAACGGTACTGAAGGATGAAAACTTACCAAAGTACGATCGGCATTTGCAGCAGTGGCGAAATGCCTTAAGCGAAAAAGCCGATATTTTATTATTAGCGTGTAGGGTTGCTGCTGGAAAATCAGGGATTGCTTTCGTGCGGAAGCTGAGAGAACTAACAGGCGCAAATATAGCCGCTTCTAACAATTTAATTGGTAGTGCAAAATTAGGAGGAAACTGGCAATTAAATGTTAC
This sequence comes from Microcoleus sp. K5-D4, assembly GCF_036704575.1. Taxonomy (NCBI): domain Bacteria; kingdom Bacillati; phylum Cyanobacteriota; class Cyanophyceae; order Oscillatoriales; family Microcoleaceae; genus Microcoleus; species Microcoleus sp. K5-D4. The sequence goes on along the minus strand of NZ_JAUBSD010000181.1, from coordinate 1,484 downwards.
AGCAGGACAAGTAAAAACCGCAATAGCATTTGAAACAAAAACACAGGAAACTTACAGCGCTGTCCTCATTACTTTAGTTGACGAAACTTTTCAAGATGCAAGTCTAATAGGGCCTTGGATATCTGGGGTCACGGGCACGTCAGACGCTCCAGCTTTAACAGCAGGAACTGGAACGGAGACTTTTCCGGGTTTGAACATAGACCCGCCCGGCAGCGGAGCTTTGAGGTTAACTTCAAGAAGTTTTGACCAATCTACTTTTGCCATCTATAACAGTCCGGTACCAGCCAGCAGTGGCCTTAAAATTGTCTTCGATATATTTGCCTACAACGGCACTGCACGTGATAATTTAGCAGGGCGGACAGGGGACGGCATAAGTTTCTTTTTAATTGAGGGTAGTGTGACGCCAACAAAAGCTGGAGGCTATGGAGGTTCTCTCGGCTACGCCCAAAATATCAACGAAAATCAGTCTGGTTTACTCGGAGGTTATTTAGGAATTGGATTGGATGAATTCGGAAATTTTTCAACTGAAAATGAAGGGCGTATAGGCGGAATTGGGGGGGGGCGTAGACCAGATTCGGTAACGCTTCGAGGTAGCCAAGCTACGCAATATCGGTTTTTAACTTCTAACTTTGTGCCGGGGGGAATAGATAATATTCCCAATCCCGTAAGTCCGCCGACCAACACTATTACTAGCACTCGCGAACCAGCCAAAAGAAGAGTTCAAGTTATTTTAGAACCTCCCACTTCTGAAACGCCCAGCCGTCGTCAGCTTACTGTTAGCTTTGATCTCAACAATAATGGTTCGTTTACAGATCCGGGCGAGACTATTATCGACATTAGCGATTTAGAGGCAATAAACGGGCGAATCCCCGCAACATTCAAATTTGGTTTTGCAGGTTCAACGGGAGACGCAACAAATATTCACGACGTTCGCACTTTGTCTATCCAAACTATAGACGTGCCGCTTACTACAGCAGATGTTGCGACAACGAAAAAAGGCCCGCCCGCTGCGGCACCGGGCAGCCCGATTACTTACACAATTACGACAGTAAATAATGGCCCGAACCCGGCTGAAAACGTGCTGGTTGAAGACCAACTGCCCCGAGGGGCAGTATTTGGCAGTGCCGACAGCGGCGGCACTTTCAACCCGACAACGAGACTGGTCTCCTGGCGTATTCCGAATTTAGCTGTTGGGGCCAGCCAGACCCGCACCGTAACTGTTACCGCCCCAACTACACTCGGTGCTATTACAAACAGTGTATTCAGCAGCAGCAACACGATCGATCCCGTACCCGCCAACAACAGCGGCAGCAGCTCGGAGGCGCGAGTCACCACCACTATCACGAACAATATTGCCGATGTAGTTACGCGCAAAACCGGGCCCACTACTGCGGTGGCAGGCTCGAGTGTCACCTACACCATTACGGCGGCTAACAGTGGGCCGAGTGCGGCAACCAATGTGGCGATCGCCGACAGCATTGTTC
>NZ_JAUBSD010000180.1:0-2834 GCF_036704575.1 Microcoleus sp. K5-D4 | reverse complement strand
AGCTTTTATCAACAAGGTATGCGGGCCGCAACCCTTATACAGTCTATCTCGTAGACCTCTTTGTCACCCCCCCAGCATTTCGACTTCAGGCTGACCCTACGCAGATACATAGGATTTAGGTTGGGGATTTTTTCTACGGGGCGGCGATAACCGCCCTTTAAGTCCAAAGGGGCAACAAACTTTTATAGGAAAAGTTAGGATTAGGCATGGTCAATAGCGAAACAACAAGCCCGAATGTAACAGCCTCCGAACTCAGCCTCCTCTCTCAGTTAGATGAGTTAAGGAGTGCTTGGCAGGAATTTTATCCTAAGCAAGCAGAGGGTGGTTTACTGGCTTTGAGCGGATTTGATTACCAATTCCTGTTGACACTGCTGAAAATAGTTCGTCAATGGAAAGAAGCTTCTGAAGCCGAGCGCCAAGACCCGAATACAGCGCATAAAATTCTCGCCGAAGCCATTTCAGACATTACTGAATCAGGTACATTTGTTACTCTGACACAAGTCAAACAGACTCTTTCAGACAGTGCAGTTAGTAAAGCGCTTGAAGAACTTTGGAAAATTTTTAATCTTGCTTCTGAACGTACACCAGAGTTGGTAGAACATTTACGGTTCATAATCTCTGGAAATAACGAGGAAATTAAAAACGATAGAAATACCAATGACGTTATTCAGGGGTGGGGGACTAAATCAAAAGAAAAAGACTCTAAAAAACTTGCTCAATTTAAAGCTCGTGTCAGTTATGAGCTTGTTTCTGACCCAAGAGTAGACTTAACGACTGAGTTAGAAAATCTTTCACGGGATGAGGATACAGAAACAACTATAGGACGATGGTTAGGCTATCTTCTTCAACTTGGTTCAGGCTTATCTCCTGAGCGTATAAGCGCTCTTATATGGCGGGAACTCATAAATGATAAAAGCTTGGAAGCGTTCCGAGCAACACAGGCAAGATTATTAAGCCGATCGCGCTATCGACTTTGTGTTGTTCGACATACACTCGGTGGCAGTCTGTCTCTACCTAGGACAGATTTACTCTCACAGCTACAAGCATCTGTACTCACGAAGCGGATAACCCTTCTCATCGGGCCATCGGCATCTGGAAAATCAGCACTTTGCAAGCTGGCTATGCAAAAAAACTTTCCAGATTATACGCGCTTGTTTCTCCATCCGTCTGACATTATTTCCTTCACAGAAACCCCAGACTCCACATCTAGCCGTACAAGACGTATTGATGAACTCTTAACAGCTCAGGTAATTGAGAAGCCCATCATCATCATAGATGACCTGAGTGATGTCAATGATCAAAGCTTTGATTGTGTACTTAACCTTCTTCAAAATGCTTTGGCTAGCGAGACATCAACGGATGTGCGTTTCGTTCTCGTGGCGCATCTAGATGCTGAACGCCGAGTTCGTGACAAAATTGATGCTCGACTTGGCGCAGAACTTTCTATTGATGTTGTTAAGTTACCACAACTACCTATTAACGATCTTCAGTCATCTCATACTTTACCAGCCGACGTTGCTAGTCTTGTTCAACGCGCTGATGAGTTTGGGCCTGCCTTGAACCTTAAGCTTCTTGACTGGCTGATTAGTAGCGTTCAGCAGGATGGTATCAATACTTCAGCATTCAAAAATGACCTAGACCTGCTTGCTTGGTTCTGGCGCTCTCATGTAGGAAATGGACGCGAAGTCAGTGAAGAAGGTTCTGAGCTAATTAGGACAGCCATTTCATTAGCCAATAATTTTACTCCCGATCTGTCTCTCTATGACTCTAAAATTAATTCCAAAATTTTAGAGACCTTGGTGCGACGAGACTGTCTTCGAGTTGCAGATGAAAAAGTAGCTGTCACACACCGTTTTGTAGGAGATTGTGCAAGGTTTCGCTACCTTCTGGGGAAACGTCGCGAACTAGATGTCAGTAAGCTTGCAACGAAGCTGAGAAATCCTCTTTGGTCTCAGCCTGTGCGCTGGTTTGCTTTGTATCTTGCGATGAAATCAGAAGAGACTGAAACATGGCAGGAATTACTGCAAGAGGCAAAGGAAGGTAATCATTTACAGCTTATTGACTTACTTCTCGATGGCGCGATCTTGAGCAGACAGCCAAGTTCAGTTCTCCAAGGCTGTTCCGGCGAACACCTTCCTTTTTTCATCAAGCATCTCATCTCTCGTCTTCTAGCGATCGCAACTTTTCCAAATCCAGCCCTTGCAGGAATCTCTGAATCTAGGTCTGCGGGCACAAGGCTGGTCATACAGGAGCAGATAACGGGAATTCCAAAAGCGCATTTGTGGGAACCTGTGTGGCGATGGCTCTTATCTCAAAATCCAGAGACTGTAATCGAGGAATCTTGTTTAGTTTTCAGAGTGGCTGAGGCTTGGCTGAAGTGGGGAATATTTGCAGAAAAATTTTCTTTCCGGGTTGAGGTTGCAGAGTTTGTCCTTAACTTGCTGCAAAGAATATTGCTGCCCGATCCTGATCCACCCCATCCTGAACCAGAAGCGCGAGTAGACAGTTGGGAAGACCTAAACCAGATAACCGAGCTAAGACAACAAGGAGCGTTACCTTTCCCTGTCCATAAAAAACAATATTATTTAGGTGATTTTTCATCAAATGCTTTTGCCTGTATAGTGTTTGCGCTCAAGATTATTCCAGAGCGTTCAGCCTGGTTTTTGAGAGTTTTAGCAGGACGAGAGATTACACCAGCAAATAGATTAGAACCAACTGAAACCTCTTTTTCTTTCACTAGACATGGTGTAGGTGTGCTTGCAGGGTAAGAGCATCTCAATTAGGCTTGACACAAGGACTCAGAAGAATCTAATGTAGGGTCAATAAAACAAGAA
>NZ_JAUBSD010000179.1:0-2942 GCF_036704575.1 Microcoleus sp. K5-D4 | reverse complement strand
ACTATCTACCAAAATGGAATTATCGTGCAGTTCCGACTATTTAGCAGACGCTAAAGTTATTAAATTGTCATTCCTAATTTTTTGATTTCCTGGTCTTTTTCTCGAAGTTGCTGCTCTAAATCATCACTCACTTTTGCCTTTCGATCGATTTCAACGGTCAAGTTGATGACATCGGTTTCAATCTCCCGGCGTCGGGCTTCAAGTTTTGCCCGATCCTCTCCATATTCGCGGTTTCCTATTTTCGATGAAAGTTCGCTAAGTTCTTCTTCTAAACGGCGAATTTTCTGATGGAATTCGCCGCGTTTGTGTTGGGTTTTGGCAATCTCCTGTAAAACGGTTTCGCGTCTGTTGAAGAGGGATTCTAATTTGGCTTTTGTGACTGAAACTGCACTTTCTAGCTCTTCTGAACCGACACGTTCGCGCCATTCGCTAACACAATTGAAAAAATGTTCGCCTGCAATCAGTTCGCGTCCGCAGATACACTCGCCTTTTTCCAGCAGTTCGCTCACAAACTGGCGTTTCATCGGTATTGGCAATTCCCCTTTTTTGTGAGCTGCTTCTAATATTTTTTTGGCTTTGGTTAAAACATCCGGTACTAGAACTAGATACCCGTGTTTCGAGAGTTCCCGTGCTAAGCTACTGCGAGTTTCCTTGAGTTGTTGCCTTGTTGATTCCAGTTCTTTTTCTTTTGCCGTGCGTTCAGCTTGCCACTGAGCTAACTCTGGCATTTCGCCCAGCTTTGAGTCTAGGGTGTCCTTCTCATCATGTAAAGCTTTGAGATTGCGGCGGAATTGATCAATTTCTGCTTCGATAGTGGTCTTGTTATTTTCAATTACTTGGCGCTCTTGACGGACTTTCATGCCTTCATCGCCAGCGTTTTTAGCAATTTCTTCACGGAACTCCTTAGCTACTTGACCGTCTAGATGAGTAATAGCGCGATCGAATACTTCTATATCGAGAAGTACCTTAACACCGGATTCTATCTGCTCGTAAGCTTCCGGACGCGCTAATTTTTCAATGCGTTCGCCGTTGAAGAAAAAGAAAGGGTACAATGGTTTGGGCAATAACTGCTCCAAAGAGTCTTGCGGGTTGCCCGGTTCTCTAACTTCACCTGTTTCATCAATATACTTCAAAGTTAATTTTTCCGGTTCTTGAATCCACCGTTTGCCCGCTCGATCTTTGCCAATTACAATCCTCCGGTAAGCCGTGTATTTTCTGCCTTTGTCATCAAATATTAGCTTGGCAGAGGTGACAAGATGTTCGCCCGGTTTAAGCTGGAAAAAAGCTGCTTCTGTTTCTAAATACTCTGGATTCTCAAAATCCTGTGAAAATTCCCCGTAAAATAACCAGGTAAATACATTGAGAACAGTAGTTTTTCCTGAACCGTTGAAGCCGTGAATAACCGTCACATTTTTAGTTTTATCAGCAGCAAACTTAATGGTTTTCTTGCCATAAAACTGGCGAAAGTTTTCGATGGTTAATTCCTGAAAAATCATTGAATAATCTCCGTTATTTTTTTCCTATATTGTCATTTATTACTCTGGCAGTTTTTTAACAATCTCTGTCACTGCTCTCCTGATATCGTCATTAATTCCTCTGGGATTTTTCATGTGTAGCTTGTCGCGTTCTGCCTTAACTACCCTCCACAAAAGGTCTCGTTCATCTGGACTTAAACCTTTAAGAATCTCCTGTATTTGTTTTTTCATATAATCTTCTGATTCTGGCATTTATTCCTCCGTATTTATATCTAGTAAGTTTAAGCGATCGCGCAAATATAGCAATTTACCCATTGCCTCGGGTCCATTAACGGCGAGACTGGCAAATTCTATCACCCTCCTCAATTCTTTGCCAAATAAACGGCGAGTCAAGCTATAATAAGGAGAGTCTCGGCGAGTTAATTCTGCTGGCGGTTCCACGACCAAATCAAAGATTTCTGCTAGATTCTTGCCCGGTTAAGTCCGCAACAAACGCCCCCGCCGCTGAATAAATTGACGTAGATTAGAACTGCTAGCTAGAATAAAAGCGCGGCGCGTTTCTGGAATGTCAACGCCTTCATCTAAACACCGAATAGCAACAAGACATTGAATCTCACCTTTCGCGAACTCATGCCGCAATTCCTCACGGCGATTCAGAGGAGTTTCGGCCGTATATTTAGCAACTTTCATGCCTAGTTCGCGACCTAATAACCGGGTAACTGCATCAATTTGACGTTCTACAGATGGCTCTGATTCTGTTTCTACTGTGCCGTCACCGCAGTAGATTAAATTGGGGAGCATCCCGCTTTTTAACTAAGCATAACTACCCATTTTAATCTCATTATTTAAATACGCACATCTTAGTCTTAAAATTTGAGGCACGTTTTTTTCTTTCCACTGTGCACCTACAATCTTAATTCTTGCTCCAATCTGTTTAATTAAAGACTCTACAGCTCCCGAACCAATATCAATACCCTGATGCAAGATAATTCTGGTAATTTGGGATTCTTGACTGATGTTTTCGGAGATAATTCTGGAAATTTTGACTTTCTTTACCTTTAACTCCTACAAATTCGGCTATAGCTTCTACTGTTGACCCTTGCCACAGTTGGCTCTCGACTCTTCTGATTCGTTTGAGTGACCCCCCTACTTTATGTAGATTTTCTCTCAAATGATACCAATCTAATACTTCTCTTCTTTGCTCATTAGTCCCTATTTGATTAAACAGATTCCACACCCCATCATGACCATCTCCCAAACAGGTTATTGGTTCATTTGAAAGTTGGCTATTTACCCACTCCACTAAATCTGGATTATTTTGGAAGAAGGCGGCTGCTACTTGATTATGGATCTTAACTGCCTTATAATTCCGACCTACTCTTTCTTTTCCTGTAAGGATTCAGGTAAAAAATAGTTCCGCAGAGAGCCGAAAAATATGGTAATGTAGTCAGATGAGCGAAAAGCCAG
>NZ_JAUBSD010000178.1:0-3025 GCF_036704575.1 Microcoleus sp. K5-D4 | reverse complement strand
TAGCCCGGACTACAACGCGAGTTGAGTTGGTATGGCATTCGGCTAAGGAATATGTTGCTAATAGATTATTTGAATCCCTTGAAAAACTAGAGTCACTGTTAAATAAATTGTTAAATGAAGGAGAACTAATTATGAAATGGAACCGAAAAGTAAAAAATAAAGGTAACGCGAGTTAATGCAGTTTAGATGTTTGACAGCTTACCTCAGTTAGAATATAGTAATCCTAAATCAGTTGCCAAAATATTGGGCTTCACTAATCCTGATTAATTTGGTATTAATTCCGAGTTTTTATAAAAAAATCCATACATCTCTAGCTTGGGAAAATCAAAAGTCTGACAATCAGTTACAAGCATAAATAGTGTTGGCTATTCATTAGTTAATATGCTCAATGAATAGCTCAGGCAGGAATGAAAGACAAATGAAGCTAGCAAAATATTTGGTAAGCTGTTGTGCATTTAAATTGTATGTTGAGAGCGGGCTTTCCTGCCCAACCTCTACTCCCCACCAAATTTAAAATTTCTTTTACCATGCAATTTAAATGCGGATTAGCTTATATTCTTTACCTGGTTTAACAGAGAAAGCTAATTTATTATTAACTATAAGCCCAACCTAGAGGGGTTAGGTGGATTGAACAGCCATGAAAACGAAGAAAAAAAATATAAAATTGTTAACAAAGCTGTTGAAAATCGAGAAATAAAAGTAATTTTATATCGCCCGTAGGAAGGAATTATAATCATTTTACAGGCGCCATAAATTGTCAGTTAATTAACTTTACACATGGTAAAAAAAGTCATAAATTACATCAACATTCTCTATACCTAGTCAAAAAATTACTTTTGAAATAAGCTGTTCAGCATCTAAAACGCATATTGTATGGTATACTATATTAATTTTAATAAAAAAACAATGCCTACTAAAAACTTCCTCAGTTCTGAAACAAAGGAAACTCTGCAACAAGCATTAAAAGACCATGAGAATCCAGATATTCGACAAAGAGCGTTAATATTTTTATTACTAAATAACGGAAGCTCACAAGCTCAAACTGCTGAAGTAATTGGATGTTCTCTCCGAAAAGTTGCCTATTGGAGTGTTCACGGTGATCCTGAAATTTTAGACAGTTTTAAAGATAACAGGATGAAGGGTAATTACCGAAAAGCTACAGAGAAATACATTATTTTACTTTTAGAAACACTTGAAGTAGACCCGGAAAAATATGGTTATGAGTTCGGAAGATGGACAACAGCTAGACTTGCAATATATCTAGGAGAACAGACGGTAATTGAGCTGAGTAGTACCCAAGTAAGGAGAATTTTAAAATCAAAAAAGTATGTTTACCTTTGGGCTAAATACAGCTTGAAGGATAAGCAAGATGCCGTAGAAAGGGGTTTATTCAAAGATAAATTAGCTGAGTATCTAAAAATATAAAAAGCATCTCCATACCTTTTACAGGTATGGTTTTGGGACGAGAGTGGATTTAGTTGAAGAGTGATTAGAAGGAAAAGCTGGTGTAAAAAAAGAACTCGAATTAACCTTCATAGGAGAGCGACGAAAAAGCCGTATTAATGTGATGGATGGAGTGAGATATTCAGACAAAAAAAGATGGGGAGATTTTATTCCCTCTGGAAATTATGCTAATTTTTATGCTGTGCTGAAAAATTTTTATGGAGATTTAAAAGCCGAGTGGATATTGCAAGGAAATTTAGTGGAAGATTTTCAAGATAAAGGCTGTAAGTTTATGATAATTTTGGACAACGCTAGTTTTCATAAAAAAGCAGAGACTTTGCAGAAAATAGCCTCAGAAATTCCCAATCTAATCATAGAGTTTTTGCGCAAATATAGCCCTGACTATAACCTAGTTGAATTAGTATGGCATTCTGCCAAGGAATATGTTGCCAATAGATTATTTAAATCCATTGAAAAACTAGAATTAGTGTTACATAAACTTTTAAATGAAGGAGGACTAATTATGAAATGGAACAGAAAAATAAAAAATAAACGTAACTTAGTTAATGCAGTTTAGATGTCGAACAGCTTATCCCCTATTTTGTTAGGTAGCCACTAACAGAGTAAAGCGGGGATCAAAGGCAGCCTACTGGTAGCCCAACCTGGTAAATGTCGAGCAATAGTTCATGTGTAGCGAAAGCAAAGATGTGGGTGAATCATCGTTATATTGAAGTGGTCTAATGGCTGATTAACACCATGCCAAAAGGCAAGGATATGGCATAGGCGATTTTAACTTCTTCCTATAAGCACTGCCCAGAAACCCAGTGGATAGCATCACACTAAAAACTCTACCAATTTGTATTTGGAACGAAGTAACTATCATGTATTCTGGAGAAGAACAGGTGGATCACCCAGTAAGTAGCTAACGAAGAGTACATGAGATAGGGAGTGTATCAGACGCTAATGCTCTATTGTAATGACAGAGATACGCAGACAGATGCCCGGTAACTTCAAAGATGGGAACTATCGTAGCAATGAATAAGTCTACAACGCGAGACAACCGGACGCTGGAATGGAATCAAATCAATGGGCGCCAAGCCGAAAAATTGAAATTCAAGTCGCAAAAACGTATCTATCGAACAAGTGAACATGGTGATGTTAAAGCAGTTGGTAAGCTTCAAAAGAGCTTGATTAATTCATGGTATAATAAGGTTCTAGCGGTACGACGGGTTACACAAGACTATGCTGGTAAACGTAAAGCCGGAATGGATGGTATTAAATTACTAACCCGGAAGCAACGAATTAAGCTAGTAAATGAGCTCAAAACAACTGGTAAAGCACAATCTACACGTAGGGTAATGATTCCAAAACTAGGAACTAATGAGTCAAGACTATTACGCATACCCACAATGTACGACCGCGCCTTAGAATCAGTTGTAAAAGCACCGCTTAAGCCAGAATGGGAGGCATCATTCGAGCCCAACTCCTATGGTTTTCGACGAGGAGTGCGATTCGTTGGGTAGAAACTAACCCTGAAATGGGTAGAGGATTACCCGCAAGCTACACAAGAATCTTCTCCCAA
>NZ_JAUBSD010000177.1:0-3235 GCF_036704575.1 Microcoleus sp. K5-D4 | reverse complement strand
AGGGCTTGCACCCAAGGCGGCGTAAAGGCTCTAATCCCCTAACCCATACAGGCTAGTTTCATAGAAACGAACCGCACGAACCGAACGTGCTGGTTTCCCCGCATTCGGCTCCCGATGTTCTTGGCTTGCGCTTTTGCTCATGTGGATATAATCGTGGCAACTTTCGTGAACCGCTAGAAGATTGTTTATTTTCCAATTACTATGGCAACCATCTACATGATGCAGATGTACCTTTTCATCGCCTAGCATTTTTAAGCCACATTTTCCACATTTATGGTTTTGCCGTTTTACAGCTTTAGAGGTTTCGCCGTTATAGAGCTTGCTGTTACGCTCACTCCAGTAGGCTATATCTCCGTCGTAGGGTGATTTCTCTCCTTTGACATTGACAAATTTGTTTTCGGAGTACGGAACCGTCGGAAATGCTTTATCCAGCAGTTTTTTGCTGGTATCGCGAGATTGTTTCGATTCCTTATTGAATACCTTGAAGGCTCTATTTTGGATAAACCACAGTGATAACCGTGACCCTTCCAACTTACAGTAGCGATGGTAATTTCTCCAGCCTCTAACTACAGGGGCTAATTTCTCAGCTTTGACCGTAGCACCATAATTCGAGTTGTTAACGATGTGTTTTACCTTCTGACGGAATGCTTTAAAATTGTCCGCTGATGGAACGCATCTAAATTTCCCGTTGCGAAAGCACTTTGAAATGCCAACCGAGGAAGTCAAATCCATCTGTCGTAGCCGTTAGCTTGGTTTTCTTTTCACTAACCTTCATCCCTCGTTCTGCCAGAAATTCGCTGACTTTATCAAGTATCGCCTCCGCATCATCTTTAGGTTTCAGAATTATTACCATATCGTCCGCGTAACGGACTGATTGATGTATTTCCTCAATCCCATTGAGAGCAATATTGGCTAGTAGTGGACTTACCACGCCCCCTTGTGGGGTTCCTTGTTCAGGAAATTCTGGATTGACTCCTGATTTTAGACAGCGGAATATTCCGGTCTTAATGCCTTTTGGGGCGATGAGTCGTTCCATTATGCTCGCGCGTGCTTATCCTGTCGAAGCATTTTTCGATATCGAGTTCGATAACTCGTTTTTCTATTCCGTGGGCTTTTGAGTTTAGATTTAGAAAGAGGAATTTCTGGGCGTCCTGCGCTGACCTCCCTGTTCTGAATCCATAACTGCGAGCGTGAAAGGTTGCTTCGTGTGCTGGCTCTAGCGCGTATTTTGCGAGGCATTGCCACGCTCTATCGGCGATAGTTGGTATCTTAAGGAGGCGGGTACTCCCATCCTTTTTAGGGATTGGTATTGAACGTAACTTCTGATGTTTCCAGTTGTTACTTTTGGCTCTGAGTTCTTCACTCAGGGCAAACCTTTCCTCAAATGTGAGTGAGGCTTTCCCATCTATTCCCGCAGTCTTTTTGCCAGCGTTTAGTTGAGTTACTTGACGTATCGCCAACATTCTTGCAGCCCGAGATTTCAGAATTAGCTTTTGAAGGGACTTCGCTTTCTGCTTGTCTCCAACCTGAATCGCTTTAAACACTCGTTTTTGTAGGCGGAATAAGTCCCTTCGGAATTTCTTCCAAGGTAACGTTTTCCAAGATTCACTAACATTGCTGCCGTGTCTAATCATACTCTGCTCCAACTTATGTTCTCTGAACACCTCAGACCAATTACGGTCTGTCCTACCCGAACTAAGGGAATTCCGCTGCTCGTCTAGCCTACGAAAGAGTTCGACTTCCCCTTGACCCTCAGTTCGTTTTTCTTCGTTCCCTCGGTTAGATTGATTGTTCCTTTAGGTGGAGCCAATTTAACTTCTGGATTCCCTGGACTCTTGCCGATATTGGAACTAAAATTCGGCGGGAATGAACTCCAGTAAAGTCGGGATTAATGGTCTGTGTCCCGCTTGGGTGTAAGTTACTTTTCTAGGCTCTGTTTCACCGTTGGAACTCCCCATTAACGCCAGTGTCACCCCACACAAGATGTCTGATTGCGTCCTGTTCCCAGCTTCACTCTCCAAGAATCGAGCTTGGTCGGTGTGGGCAGATAAGGAGTCATACCTGAGTCTGGTAGAAGGGACTTACACCCTTATCAGACCGAGAGTTCAGCCTTGTGGCTGGAAACGTTATGTACGGACTGATTACCGTGATTCACGTTTCAACGAATCGCACAGTTCCTCACCCTTGAGTTCGATGTTGAAATGCTCGTAGAGCGGCAGCGAGGGAAACGCTTTGGCTTTAATCCGCTGTGACACGGGCTTGCAAGTTTCCTCGGTGTGCGCGAAGTGGTACTCTTTCACTGACCCCTTTTTCGCTGTGAGGGAGCCTCCGCAGTAGAGACAAGCGAGATTCGTTTTTCCGCGCGCAACTTCATCAATGCCCGTCAGTTCGCCACTGAGAGCAACACCAAATTTAAGCCACATTGTCTGTCAATTCTCCTTTGAGCCGGTTTTGTAGATGCACCTGCTCCACACGATGGCTTACGCCCCGCTTCGCTACGAGAATTGTAACAACAAATCCAAGGGTGAGGGCTTCTGCCTTGGGAAAGAAAGCGATCGTCATTCGATGCTCTTGATGCGCGACTGTCAATCTAAAATCTAAAATCTAAAATCCAAAATCTAAAATCTAAAATTGCTCGTCCCCAGTCGAGAATTTCTTCAGGCAAGGAGTCAGATAGGGACTTTGACAACAGAATCAGCCACATCCATGCCAAATACCAAACTTCTTAAAAAACTTAAACGAAGCTGCACCTGCAACGAAGCGGCCCGAAGATTCGGCGATTCCAAACCTTTCCTCGATGTCGCCTCCACACAGTCTTCATTGCTAAATTAGATTGACCGCTCTATCCGCTTGAACTCAATCCCCTATTGCAGCTAGTAGAAATAGGCAAGTAGAGAAATTACTACAAAAAGATTCGGTTCCCTCTACTAACACCACCAGAGTAAGAACGCTATAGTTGATAAACGTCGAAAAAAGGGCAGCTTGAAGCGATGCCCCCCAAGGCGCTGAACCTAGAAAAAAGAATAGTTTGAAAGCTTAAAGCACTATTAACCTCGTCAAAAAAATTAAGATAGAGAGTCAAGGCGAAAGCTAATACTCAATATCACAAACAACGAGAAAAAAGTCAAGGGAAAAAAACCAGCTTCAGAGCTGAGTGGAAAGAACTTGATATAAGCCAAAAGAACTCAACAACACGGAGAGTTTGATCCTGGCTCAGGATGAACGCTGGCGGTCT
>NZ_JAUBSD010000176.1:0-3447 GCF_036704575.1 Microcoleus sp. K5-D4 | reverse complement strand
GCAGCTTTTATCAACAAGGTATGCGGGCCGCAACCCTTATACAGTCTATCTCGTAGACCTCTTTGTCACCCCCCCAGGTAATCTTGTCCCCTTTTTGTTAAGGGTGGCTAGGGGAACTCTCCGGCTTTAAAAACTATTGTGGGGTGGGCCCTCGATCCGGCTCAAAAATCTACAATTAAGATGGTAGAAAGCTTATAATCATGAAGAACATTAAATAATAGCCTCAGAGTGCCATGTCAAAAATATTATTAGAATCCTTTCGGACAGCCTATGCAAATATGGAGTTATCGCCGCTGATAACTCCGAAAGAAGTCGAGAACTTCCGAGTAGAATACGGGACGGAAGTGCTCGAACAATTAGAGCAATTAGTCGAAGATGACCCTTCCGGTAGGGGTAAAATTATTTTTAGCGGACATCGCGGTTGCGGTAAATCTACACTGTTGGCGGAATTTTGCCGCCAGATGAACGATCGCTATTTTACAGTCTTTTTCTCGATTTCCGACTTGATTGAAATGTCGGATGTTAATCATATCAATATTTTGTTTGCGATCGCAGTTCAGTTGATGGATGCAGCAGAAAAACTGGAAATTCCCATCAAACAATCAATTAAAGAATCATTTTATAACTGGTTTGCCACTAAAACTAAAACAAAAATTGACGAATTGGGCGCAAGCGGATCGGTCGGTTTTAACTTGTTTAAGATGATTACAGGGAAGTTAAAAGCTGATGCGACGATTCGTGAAGAAATAAAACAAGAATTTATTCGCAAAGTTTCGGATTTGGTGGCGACAATTAACGAGATTGCTGCCGTAGTTCGAGAAGGCGCCAAAAAAGACGTAATTGTAGTGATTGATGACCTGGATAAGTTGGATTTAGGTGTCGTTCGCCAAGTTTATCAAGAACATATCAAAGCCCTATTTTTGCCGAATTTTAGGATGATTTTAACAACTCCTATTTCGGCGCTGCGAGATGTCTCTTTGGCGGCTACCGTGGAAACGGAAACTAACGATCAAATCGTGTTCATGCCAGTCACAAAGCTGTTTAAACGCGGGGAAAGCCGGAATGCTGATGCTGTTGCAATGGCGGAACCGGCGGCGAGATTGAAAGAGATTTTAGCTAAACGCTTGGGAAGCGAATTGATCGAACCAGAAACACTGGATCGCGTTGTCGCATACAGCGGTGGAGTATTGCGAGAATTGATTAGAATTGCTAACGAATGTTGTCGCATTTGTTTGCGGTTGGTGCGACGCAATCCAGAAGCTGCGATTAAAATTAATGCTGAGGTGTTTGAGGAAGCGATTAATAAATTGCGGATCGATTTTGATACCCGTTTAGGAACAACTGATTATGAGATGTTGATGGCAACTTACAGAGATTTTAAACCTGCCGACCCGAAAGCACAAGGGTTTTTGGACTTGCTGCATGGGTTATATGTTTTGGAATATCGCAATGGTGTTTTGTGGTACGACATTCACCCGATCGTGCTAGAATTGTTAAAGCAGCGAGATGATTTTCCGCTTGAAGAATTTCTTTGATACTCAACAATTAAACTCGGCGGTTGAAACCGCTAGCAACGCGATCGCACAAATTTTCGGCCCAGCAAAGAGGGACTAAGGTAATGTCTGAGTCCAAAGTCGATCCCCCCTAGCCCCCCTTAAGAAGGGGGGGACAAGAGTATTCTCAAAGTCCCCCTTATTAAGGGGGGGACAAGAATGTTCTCAAAGTCCCCCTTATTAAGGGGGATTTAGGGGGATCGAGACTTCGATACAAATGACAATCAATTATGTCGAATCTCAACAGTCAAAACCAAGATAATTATGAAGATTTACTCGTGTCAATTGAAGCGGGTAAAGATATTCTCAACTTGCTAATCGCTGTTTGCGATGATAGCGACTGTCGCGATCGCCTGATTTCGGATTATGAAGCAGAACTCGAACCGGATATCCGCCGCTATCGCGTAGAATTGGCGAGGGGTGAACCGAGTTTGCGATCGGCGATCGCCAATTTAGTCGAACAAGAAGCATATTTGCAGCAGCGGGGAAAAGCCGTGATCACCGTGACGGGTGTGGAGAAACTGCGGTTTTTTAAACAATTTGGCGAAAGTCGATCGGAACAACAAGTGTTTTTTGGTTATTTGCAATGGACGCGGGAAGCATTGCGGGAATTTCCGTTTTCGATTGTCTTGTGGGTGACGCGACAAATTGAAATTCTGATTAGCAATGAATCTCCTGATTTTTGGAGTTGGCGCAAAGGTGTGTTTCGGTTTGATACTAAAAAAACTGCGGCTGTTCCCAAAACTGAATTTGAACCGTTTCGATCCCTAGTTGAAGAGGACGATCGCGAACCGCCGAGTTTGATTCCGCTGGAAGATTTGCAGGATTTAATCGCGCGAACCGAACAGAAAAAAGGACTCCAAGACCCCAGTTTGGCAAGTCTTTATGCGAGTATGGGGAAGATTTATTACAGAAGGATCGAGTCGGGAGAGTGCGAAAATTTTCAGGATGAGTATGAATTGGCGATCGACTATTTTAAAAAGGCGATCGGGCTGCAACAAGAGTTAGAGATGGAAGCGGCATTATCAATCAGTTTAAATTACCTTGCTTTACTTTATCAATCCCAAGGAAGGTACTCGGAAGCGGAACTGCTGTATTTGCAAGCTGGGGAAATACACAGGCGATCACTTCCTGAAGACCATCCCAGTTTAGCTAATCACCTCAACAATTTAGCCCTACTTTATCAATCCCAAGTAAGGTACTCGGAAGCAGAACCGCTGTTTTTGCAAGCTGTGGAAATAGACAGGCGTTCGCTTCCTGAAGACCATCCCAGTTTAGCTACTCACCTCAACAATTTAGCCGGACTTTATCAATCCCAAGGAAGGTACTCGGAAGCGGAACCGCTGTTTTTGCAAGCTGGGGAAATACACAGGCGATTGCTTCCTGAAGACCATCCCCGTTTAGCTAATTACCTCAACAATTTAGCCCAACTTTATAAATCCCAAGGCAGATACTCGGAAGCGGAACCGCTGTTTTTACAAGCTGTGGAAATAGACAGGCGTTCGCTTCCTGAAGACCATCCCAGTTTAGCTACTCACCTCAACAATTTAGCCGGACTTTATCAATCCCAAGGAAGGTACTCGGAAGCGGAACCGCTGTTTTTGCAAGCTGGGGAAATACACAGGCGTTCGCTTCCTGAAGACCATCCCAGTTTAGCTACTCATTTCAACAACTTAGCCCAACTTTATAAATCCCAAGGAAGGTACTCGGAAGCGGAACCGCTGTATTTGCAAGCTGTGGAAATAGACAGGAAATCGCTTCCTGAAGACCATCCCAGTTTAGCTATTAACCTCAACAATTTAGCCGGACTTTATCAATCCCAAGGAAGGTACTCGGAAGCGGAACCGCTGTATTTGCAAGCTGTGGAAATTTTACGCAGCAAGTTGCCCGCAAG
>NZ_JAUBSD010000175.1:0-3558 GCF_036704575.1 Microcoleus sp. K5-D4 | reverse complement strand
ATTTGTTTATGATTGCTTTATTTGGTTTTCAATGTTCGTGACGGCTTTGTGTTCCGCCATGTAAATAAACATAAAGCATATTCTAAGGTTTGTAAAGTATTTTAACAACAGATTAACTAATGAATAGTATAAGTTTAACTTATCAACGTTAATAAAACTGGATAAACAGGTAAGAATGCACAAAAAAGTAGGTAAAGCCTGGAAGCGCGTCGCCTTCAGGCATGGAAATATTAAGATACAGACTTTTGCTGGCTAGGTATCATAATGAGAGCCCAATAGGGAACTTCAGCGGGTTCGACATCTGCGATCGCCCGAATTCGCTGATTCGGCATAGTTGCGCGTTCTATATACAAAGCTCGATCGAACTGTCCCAACTCAATCAGCACGTCCCGGACTTTCGCAAAATGCCGGCCCAGCTTAATAATTACAGCCGCATCAACAACCGCCAATCGATCGCGCAAAACCTCAGCCTCCAGCGTCGCAGGCATAATACTTAACACATCGTTACGATAAGTCAGCGGCACTCCCAACGCAGCCGCACTCGCCATTGTCGAAGAAATTCCCGGCACAACTTCAGTGGTAAATGTCCCCGACAAACGGTTGAATAGATACATAAACGAACCGTAGAGAAAAGGTTCGCCCTCACATAGCACCGCCACATCCCGCCCCTCGCTCAGATGTGCCGCAATTTTCTCGGCAGCAATATCATAATAAGGTTGAGACGATCGCGTCGGACTAAAAGGCAACGGCATCGGAATCTCAATTTGCTCCGGGCGCAGATAATCTGCGACGATCGCCCGCGCCAGCACCTTACCATTTTCCATCGCCGGATAGGCAATCACCGGCACCGATTGCAAAATCCGATAAGCTTTCAAAGTAATCAACTCTGGATCGCCAGGGCCAATACCCAAACCGTACAATTTACCACTAGCCTTAGTCATAATTCATCCTTTTTCGCTAACGCATTCACGGCCGCCGTTGCCATTGCACTGCCACCGCGCCGCCCGTGCAACGTAATAAATGGCACTCCCCGACTGTTGGCGGCCAGTTCAGCTTTGGATTCGGCGGCCCCGACAAATCCTACCGGGAAACCCAGAATTAAAGCTGGTTTGGGTGCTCCGGCATCCAGCATTTCCAGCAGTCGGAACAAAGCAGTCGGGGCATTGCCGATGGCCACAACCGCACCCTGCAATTTGTCCAGCCATAAATCAAGCGCCGCCGCCGATCGAGTATTTCCGATTTGCCGCGCCAACTCCGGGATTTCGGAATGCCAGAGGGTGCAAATCACCGGATTGTCAGCGGGAAGGCGTTTGCGAGTGATGCCTTCGGCCACCATCCGGGCATCGCACAGAATCGGCGCGCCTGCGGCGAGGGCTTGGCGTCCGCAGGTGGCTGCACCGGGGGAAGCTGCTAAATCTGCAACAATATCGGTCATGCCGCAACTGTGAATTAGTCGCACGGCTACCGATTCTAAATCGGGCGGCAAGCTTGACAAATCTGCTTCGGCTCGAATTGTGGCGAAGGATTTAATGTAGATTTCTGTTCCGTCTCGAATGTAGTCAATCATTGTTTAAAACTGCTATGGGAATTTTGTGGGATTTGTGAAATAAATTTTTTGAATGAACCGCGAAGAGAGAAAGGACGCGAAGGAAGAAATCTCAAGAGAGATAGAAAGAGAAATGCTTAAAATTTGTCTGTTTTTATGGGATATTTTTTCACTTTCAATTCCAATTTTCGGTGCTCAACAACTCCTGCAATTGGTCGATCGCCTGCCGATCGACAAACTCACCAAATGACTCCACAGGCTCTCGAAACCGCTGATACACCCGCAACATTCGCTCGATCGCATCGGGCATCTCGATCGCACTCACCGCCTGAAAAATTTGTCGTCCGAAGGGCAAATCTTTTCTACCCGCATAAATGTCGTAACATTCGCTCGTCTCGTCTCCTCGCTCAATCTGAATTCCCACCAGCGTGATATCAATGGGCTGGTGCTGGGCGCAGGACTTTTGGCAACCGCTGAAATGAATGTTAATCGGCAGGTCGATCGTCAATTTTTGCGCTAAATCCCTCACCATTGCTAGGGCGTGACTTTGAGTATCTGTCGCCGCCGACGCACAGCCGCTGCTACCGGCACAAGCCACCAAGCACGAATCTAGGCGAGTCGCCGACGAGTGCAATCCCAAATCGGCCACTTGCTGTTTTACCTCAAAAAGCTGGGAGTTGGGGATATCAGAAATTAGCAGATTTTGCCACGGCGTAAGTCTCAGGGTACCGCTGGCTAGCTTTTGGGCTAAATTCGCCAAATTCCGCAGTTGCTTTGATTCTAGCCTACCGAGAGGCAGTGCAATTCCCATGTAGGACAAACCGGACTGTCGTTGAGGATGAATGCCGAGATGTCGGTGATGGGGGAGGGATTTTTCAGATGAGGCATCTTGGCTGTTTTTGGGAAAGGTGCAAGATGTGAATTGCCCTGAAAATGGTAAATTCTGCTGTACCCTTTCTAGATAACTTTCAGCGCCCCAATCTGCCAGCAGGTGACGCAAACGCGGTTTTTTGCCATCAATTCGAGGTCTATTTTTAGTGTATTCAAGATAGGTGCTAGCGAGTGCGGCTAATACTGAAATACATTGCGATTCTTGGATTAAAATTCCTGTATCGCCGTTTAAATGCAGCCGAAAAACGATTCCTGATTGGGTTGAAAGCCCTTCAGCGGCTAATAAAATATCGTTGCGTAAAGCCTGGATCGAAACCGATTCTTCGCCGTCGAAGCCAATACTGAACTTAGGGGAAAGTTCCGACAACTCGGAATGTGTTTGCAGGTAATCATCCCAAGCTTTGACTAGCGGGCGAGTATCCAGTAACTGCTGGCGATCGATCCCTGCTGTCGGACTTGCCATAATATTGCGAATCGGGTCAACTTCAACGCGGCGAGACGCTATCCCCAATTCCTGCAAGCGGTTCCAGACTTCCGGGGCAATTTCCGAGTTCACTTCTCGGATTTGCAAATTTGCCCGATTTGTCACTTGCAAACAGCCGATACTGTATTTATCGGCCAAATCGGCGATCGTCCAACACTGCTGCGCGTTTAAAATTCCGCCCGGAATCCGCATTCTCGATAAAACTCCGTCTCGGGCTTGCGAACCGTAAAATAAACCCGGACAAGTCGGCAAATCAGTCAAAGCTAACAAATAATCTCCTCCCCGTGCTACGCAGGGAATCCAAAAGTAAACGCCCACAAAGCGCCCCCGAAGTCGGCATTCTGACTTTTACAGTTGCGGCACAGCGCCGGAATTGCACCGGACTTTCCCGCTTTCAGGTTTTAGAAAGGTATCACGACCTGACCGACAGAAAGCAAAACCCTCAACTTTCTTAACAAAACCCCTGGCGATCGACCCTCTCTCTCCTTTCATCAGCTTTGCTAATAACCCTCATCAGTTTAACTGTCGCCACACCCCTTTACAAACCTTAACGATAGGCGTAATAATATAAACATCATCCGAACATTGACAACCAAATACAGCAATCATAAAACCATGACAACAACCTTACAGCAGC
>NZ_JAUBSD010000174.1:0-3673 GCF_036704575.1 Microcoleus sp. K5-D4 | reverse complement strand
TGCCTATCTTTTTTTACCACAAGTTGGCTCAATCCTTACTAGCTATGGGTTTTGGGTGGGTTGTCACCCCCCCAGGCATTATTAAGTAAGCTAAAGTTTACTTAAATTTTTATTGCACAAACTCGCTAAATCCAGCGAAACAAAAGAAAGCGAGTTATGAGAGAAAGAAGGCGATCGCACTGCCATTTCTCAAAAGCAAATGCAAAAAATAAATTCCCCGCAGCAACGAAGCCAGAAGCGTCCCCGTCTTTTAGCCTTATTTGCTGTCACATTAGCCGCCGTCTTGCTTTTATTTATTCTGCCGGCACTGACTCAACAGCCAGTCGTGCTCACCATGTTAATGCAAGGTCAAGACCTTGTTAACTGGAAACCCTTTGTCAAAGAATTTGAACAGAAAAACCCCGACATTCGCATCAACCTCATAGAAGGGCCTTTCGACAGCAACCTCATAGAAAATCTTTACACATCTGCCTTTCTTTTAGGCGAATCGCCCTACGACATCATCAACATGGATATTGTCTGGGTTCCCAAATTTGCAGCCGCAGGTTGGGTAAGCGATTTGACAGACAGAATTCCCCCCGAACAACTATCAAAATTCATCCAAGGTAACGTCGAAGGCGGGCGGTATCGGGGCAAACTTTACCGAATTCCCCATGCTTCCGATGCCGGAATGCTTTATTACCGCAAAGACATTTTAGAACAAGCGAAAATTCCAGCGCCGAAAACTTTTGAAGAGATGGTAAAAATCTCTCAAAACTTGCAGAAACAGGGAAAAGCAACTTGGGGTTATCTGTGGCAAGGCAAACAATACGAGGGAGTATCTGCGATGTTTGTCGAGGTACTCTCCGGTTTTGGCGGCTTCTGGGCAAACCCTCAAACTTTTGAAGTTGGCTTAGATAAACCGGAGGCAATTAAAGCAGTGGAATTTCTCAAAAATACGATCGCCTCTGGCATTTCTCCTCCGGGTGTCACCACCTACGGCGAAGAAGAAACCCGGCTGTTATTTCAAAACGGCAAAGCGCTATTTTTGCGAAACTGGCCGTATGTTTGGAAGCTGGCAAATGCCGAAGGATCGAATGTTAGAGGCAAAATTGCGATCGAGCCAATGCTCAGCAGTACCGGTCAAACAGGCGGTTCCTGCTTGGGCGGCTGGGGCTGGGGAATTGCCAAAACCTCAAAACATCCAGAACAAGCGTGGAAAGCAATTCAGTACCTTACCAGCGAGGAAACACAACGCAAATTTATTTTACAAACAGGTTTAGTTCCCAGTTACAAATCCCTATTTATTAACAAAGAAATAGTCGCAAAATATCCCCACTACCCGCAACTGCTAAAAGTAGTGGAACGGTCAGCTTTGCGCCCGCCCCTGGCACAATACGCTCAAGCTTCTGATATTTTGCAGCGTTATTTGAGTTCAGCTTTTACCGGGAGAATGAGTGCAGAACAAGCAATGAAAGCAGCAGCTAGCGAAACTCGCAATTTATTAGGCAGTTTAAAACAACCCCAAGCTTCTTAACTTCTTGCTTTCAGATCAATCCCCCTAGTTAATAAGGAGGGGACTGGAACTTCCAAACTTTTAAAAAAAAGTAAGAACGGGAACGTTCAAAGTCCTCCTTATTAAGGGGGATTTAGGGGGATCGAGACTCGGCTGCAAGCGAGAGATACAAACTCCCTCTTATTAAGATCAAACGAGAAAAAGGTGAGAATATGCAATTAGACAAGATGCGACAGCGCGAACAAAAAACCGGATGGATATTAGTAGCACCAGCTTTGATAATTCTGATGCTAGTATTTGCTTACCCAATATTGCGCGCTTTTTGGCTGAGTTTATTCACCCAAAACCTCGGTACAGAATTAAAACTGGTTTTTTCCGGTTTTGCTAACTACAGTCGAATGTTAGGCGACGGGCGTTTCTGGCAAACTTTAGGCAACACCACAGTATTTACAGTCGCCTCTGTTGTGCTGGAATTAATTATCGGTATGGGCATTGCCTTAGTCTTAAATCAATCCTTCCCAGGGCGCGGCATCGTGCGGACAATTTCCTTGCTGCCTTGGGCGCTGCCCACTGCATTGATGGGAGTAGCTTGGGCGTGGATTTTTAACGACCAATACGGCGTAATTAACGACATTTTGAGGCGCTTGGGATTGATTCAAAATAGCATTAGCTGGTTGGGAGATCCGACTTTGGCAATGATGGCAGTGATTACAGCAGATGTGTGGAAAACTACGCCCTTTGTCAGCTTGCTTTTGCTAGCGGGATTGCAATCAATTCCCGGTGATTTGTACGAAGCACACGCGATTGACGGCGCCAGTAGCTGGCAGAGCTTCCGTCAAGTTACCCTGCCCCTGCTGATGCCGCAAATTGTGATTGCTTTGCTGTTTCGATTTGCCCAAGCTTTCGGCATTTTTGACTTGATTCAGGTGATGACGGGAGGGGGACCGGCGGGGGCAACGGAGACGGTTTCTATCTACATTTACAGCACGGTAATGAGGTATTTAGACTTTGGGTATGGGGCGGCTTTGGTGGTGTGTACTTTTTTGTTGTTAGTGGCAGCAGTTGCGATCGCCGCTTACCTGTTATCGAGAGCCCGCATCAATGCAGCCGGAGGAAACTAAAACGATTTTAGATTTGGGATTTTTGATTTTAGAGAACCAACTGTTGCACTTTTATTTCATTGGTACAAATTATGTCTATAGCCCGCGAACAACCCACGAAAAAAACCTTTAACATCCGGCAATTAATCTTGCCAATTTCAGCGCTCTTAATAGTCGCATATTTCCTTGCACCCATCCTCTGGCAGGTGCTAACTTCTTTCAAAGTAAATGCCGATATTTCGGCAATTCCAAACGTCTACATTCCCAAACGAATTACTTTCGAGCATTACCTGTCGCTGTTCCAGCGCCGCCCGTTTGCTCTTTACATTTTAAATAGCGCTTTTGTTTCCATTACTTCAACATTACTGTGTTTAGCAGTAGGCGCTCCCGCAGCTTACGCTTTAGCCCGGTTGCGGCTGTGGGGCGAGAGAATCATCCTGGCAACTGTGACAATTGTAACGCTATTTCCGGCGGTGCTGCTATTTTTGGGACTGCTGGAAATTGTCAAAGCTTTGGATTTAGGCAATAATTATTTAGCATTAATTATTCCTTACACCGCAATTAATCTGCCGCTGACAATTTTGGTGATGCGGAGTTTCTTTCAACAGTTGCCAAAAGATTTGGAAGATGCGGCTAAAGTTGACGGATACAACACTTTTCAAATGCTGTGGCAAATCGTACTGCCGATGACATTTCCCGCGTTAGTCACAACTGGAATTTTAACATTTATTTCAGCTTGGAACGAGTTTATATTTGCACTGACATTTATGACTCGCGAATCTCTAAAAACCATTCCCGTCGCAACGGCTCAACTCAGCGGGGTGTCAGTATTTGAGATTCCTTACGGGCCGATCGCCGCAGCCACCGTTTTGGGAACATTACCCTTGGTTTTGCTGGTTTTGGTGTTCCAGCGGCGCATTGTTCAGGGTTTAACTGCGGGGGCGGTAAAAGGATAAATCAATTTTAGATTTTAGATTTTAGATTTTAGATTGAACTGGTTCCTAGGGCGTCGGTTCAGTATTAGGAGTTGACAAAACAAACTGAAAATGATAGGTGAATTGAAAAGCCTGTTAAATTC
>NZ_JAUBSD010000173.1:0-3997 GCF_036704575.1 Microcoleus sp. K5-D4 | reverse complement strand
GTTTGGTGATGCGTGAGCTAACATTCTCATGAAACTCATGCTCGATCGAACCCTCAATCGATTTATGAATGATTTGCGATCGCTATATTTGTGAGTGTCCAGAGCAAATCCTCAAGACCTCACCCGTGCTAATATCCCAGAGGGCGATCGAAGCATCAGCACCGCCACAGGCTACAGTTTTACCATCGGGACTGAAAGTAACCGATAGAATTTGACAACAGTCACTCTCAAACATTTTCAGGCATTGTCCCGTAGCAACATCCCAAAGTTTAAGTATTCCGTCATCACCGCCACTCACTAAAATATTACCTTGAGGACTAAATGCGATCGACCAAGCCTGACTTTTGTGTGCTTGCAAAGTTAGCAAGCATCGTCCATGACTCCAATCCCAGAAATGCACAGTTCCATCACCGATGCTGCTAACAAGCATCTTGCCATCAGGACTGAAAGCAACTCCCAGTACACTGCTAGTATTTCCCTGCAATATTTGACGGATAGACCAACTGTTAACATCCCAGCAACGAATCATCCCGTTACTACCGCCAGTAGCAAGAGTTTTCCCATCCGGACTAAAAGCGACTGATAACACGATGCTGCCGTATTCTTTGCTAGTTTTCAGCAGCCTAACTTCTGGCATTTGCCACAAGTGAATCTCACCATTTGTATCGCCCATTGCTAAAAGTTTTCCATCTGGGCTAAAAGCGATTGACAAACCGCTTCCCAGAACTTCAGTGAAAACGGAATTAGCTAAATTAGCCCCAGCAAAATTGACACCATGCAAATTCGTATCAGCTAAATAAGCTTGCCAAACGGTCAAATTAGAAAAATCCCAACCGCTTAAATCTGGCTGGATATGACGCAAGAGATTTATAATATTACCCGCAGCATAGCCAGTTTCTAGTGTTGGTTTAGCGCGCAGCGATGCCAGAATGGGTTTGAGTTGGTTTTCGAGAAGTTGCTGGCGTTCAAAAGTAAAAAGCAGGCGATCGGCAATAGGTTTAAGGATAAGACGAGCTTGCGTATCTCTAAGGTATTCTTTAGCTGTAGCTTTAAGAAGAGCATGGCTTCTGAGAAGGTCAATTTCGCTGCTGGTTATCTCAGTGCAGACTTTTTCGATTAATCGTTCCGTCATGTATTCCATGACGACGGGTTGTTGAGTGTAGCCGTCTGAGGTTTTTTCGATGAGAGAACGTCTAACGAGAGAACCTAAAACCTCTAGTAATTCTTTGACAGTTAATTTGGAAACTAAATCGTGTTGTAACTCTCTCAGCGAGACTGGCTCTCGCTCGATCGCCAGCCAGTACATCACCTTTTTTTCTACATCTGATAAACGATTGAATTGTCTGTCTAATAGGTTACGAATATCATCAAATACTAAAGTTTCTTGATTTAAAAGTTCTAAAAATTTGGTCAGGCTACTCTCACAAAAATTATGGATAGCTGGAGCAACCATTTTTAATGCTAACGGATTTCCAGCATAGTGGGATCTCAAAATATTCCATTCGGAGTCTGACCCTTTAAAAAAAGCAATAGCTTGGACAATTTCTTGTGCTTCTGGTGTTGTTAAACCTGTCAGTTGTAATGAACGAACTGGCAAATTTTTACCTTCTTTAGCTGCTAAACCGATCGGTTTTTCTCGACTGGTTAGTAGCAGGGTACTTTTATGATTAATTTCGGCTACGCATCGCAGAAGTTGACCGTATCCTGCATATCCCTCTCTATAACAACCCGTGCGTTCTTCTTCCTGTAGAATAGACTCGACGTTATCTAATATTAAAAGACACCGATGCTGTCGCAGATAGTGTATCAGTCGCGAGATTCTACCATCTAGAGTGTCTGGTAAATTCGTTTCCTGTTGGTGCGAAAGAAATTGAATCAATTCTAGTAACAAGTCAAGGAGAGAGGGAGCATTGGAGAGACTGTGCCAAATAATATAATCAAATTGTTCTTGAATGCGTTCTGCTACCTTGATAGAGAGAGAAGTTTTACCAATGCCACCCATCCCCAACAGCGTCACTAGGCGGCAGCGATCGACAATTAGCCACTGTTCTAATAAAGCTAATTCCTCTGCGCGTCCGTAGAAAATAGAAACATCAATTGCCTCTCCCCAATTAATCGTTTTGTTGAGTTTTGTTACGTCAGTTGCAACTCGATCGGCGATCGCACCACTCCGATCGATTTGTTCGTTGATATTGTGACTAATTTGGCTATTTGGTAGTGCGACGGTTACTTGTGCCTGTTGCGCTTTCCGTCGCATAACTGACTGAACATTACTCTTTGTGACTTTTTCTCCGAATAGCCGACGGAGAACTTGCCATAACTGAAAGCCAACAAACTTAATGTATTCGGCATCATAACCTGCGCTTTTGGCAATCTCTGGATAAGAGCGTCCTTCCCAAGCCTGTCGCAATACCAGTATGTGAATATCGTTGAGATGCTCTTGTTTGAGAACTGAGTCGAGGAAAAGCAGTGCTTCTTCAATAGTCATTTATCTAAAATTATCCGGTTTGTTAGCGCAAGGGTCGTGGTTCCTGTCCCCAATTGCAGGCGTTTAAGCCATTATACTTAAAAACTCGGTAGAGTTTGCAGCCACGATATAACTATTTATAACTTTTACTCACAGACGTGAGCGGCGCATCGGTGTTATTACTGAATCAAGGTAAATTTAACCAGTGAACTTCTCTATTAAAAGTAATAGCTATCAAAAGTGTGCATATCTAATGCAGTTTCGTTATCAGGTAGTAATGGGCATTGCAAGAGCTGCTTAATTTTATTGTAATGCTTATTAAAAAATTACTTTTTGAAAGTCAGGCAAGAATAAATTCACTAAAACCACCCATTCAACGCAGATAAATTAGAGGGCATCTACTGTGAGCGAATTAATTAATTACAATGCTACACTTAACCTTGACGATGAAAAAAGCCATCTAAATGCAGTAATAGGCTCGACAAATGCACTCGTACCAGCATCAGATACAAAAATAAACAGTGGCAACTCTGTTAATAATTCAGTTATTGCTAACGATTCAGCGACCAAGAAAGATATATCATCACCAAGTATTTTAGACTTAAAAGTCGAGGAAATTAATAATGTAATTTTGCCAGGCTCTAGCACCACCAAAACAAGTATTTTTTTAACTGATGTAACATCTCAATCTAGTACATCCGATACAGGAATCGATACCCTAACTGGCTTAAAAGTAAACGAAGCGGCAATAGATAATACAAAGCCGGACTCATTAACGAATCCTTCTGCTTCTCAAAGCCAAACACTTAACAATACGGAACAGCCAAAAGAAAACGTTACGCCAGCAACAAGTGAATCTAAGACGCCAGACACTTCCATTACTTCAACTGAAAATAAAACGATCGCACCAGCGATCGAAAAACCATCCGTTTCCGTTGAGGAAACTTCCGCTGTCACAGATAAAGCAGCGGTAACTTCTGAAAGTGAAGATCAAGCGATCGCACCGCTTGACACTGAATCAACCACACCAGTATCCTCAGAACAGCCAGTTGTGGCAACCGAGTCTTCATCTAGCGTCACGGGGGATGAAGGAGCGATCGTATCCGATACTTCTACTCCCAAAAATCCCGATTCAGGAGTAGTAACCAATAATAATTCAGGAGCGATCGCCTCTGAAGTATCAAAATCTGATACCGCCGTGGTCACTACAGCAGCCGCAACATCCGATCCTGCTAAAACCGAAACTGAGGTAACTTCTGCCAACTCCGATGATATCGCACCAGCGATCGAAAAACCATCCGTTTCCGTTGAGGAAACTTCCCCTGTCACAGATAAAGCAGCGGTAACTTCTGAGAGTGAAGATCAAGCGATCGCACCGCTTGACACTGGATCGAGCACACCAGTATCGTCAGAAAAGCCAGTTGTGACAACCGACTCTTCATCTAGCGTCACAGGGGATGAAGGAGCGATCGCCTCTAACACCCCTGCAAAAAATCCCGATTCAGCAGTAGTAACAAATAATAATTCAGT
>NZ_JAUBSD010000172.1:0-4282 GCF_036704575.1 Microcoleus sp. K5-D4 | reverse complement strand
ATAGCTGGTATTTATAATTATGAACTTTCTTTGAAGACAAATTAGCCATCGCCTGAGACTTTCGCAAGAGGTCTAGTATTGACGACACGGTATACCACCTCTTTTGTGGAGCTATCCTTAAGCCCATTATTTCGCCGAGAATGGTCGAGTATCTATGAAGCACTACAAGATGGCAGCCCACCTCGTCAAGGGTTGATGCGGGAATACTTGAGTCACATCCCCGACTCAGCAGTCGTGGTTTTAGCAGGAGACCATACAGCCTGGTCACGCCCTTATGCAAAAACACTTCAAGAGCGCACCTATGAACATCAGCCATCTGTGCTCTGAGGGGGCAAACCCGTAACCGTTGGTCAGGGATATAGCACTATTGCTTGGATACCTGAGTCTGAAGGAAGTTGGGCCTTACCGTTGCTCCATGAGCGCATTACCAGTTTTGATACCCCGATTGAGAAAGCCGCTACTCAGTTACGTCAAGTCAGCGCTGAAATCTCAGGTCCAATACTATTCTTAGGCGATGGAGAGTATGGGAGTGCCCCCTTTCTCAAACAAACCGCAGACATCAACTGTAACAAGCTGATCAGGTTACGCCCCAACCGAGTTTTATATCATGCTCCAGAACCATACCAAGGACAGGGCAGACCGTCTCAGCACGGTCAAAAATTCAGCCTCAAAGACGAGGATACCTGGGATGTAGCTCAAACAGAGATGACAACCTAAGACCCTAAACTCGGTCGATTACGGGTACGGCAATGGGGAACCCTTCACTTAAAGCAAGCCCCAGAGCATCCCTTTGACCTCATTCTCGTGGAACGCCTCGATGTACCTAACTCCAAGCCTTTATGGTTAATTTGGATTGCGTCAGACCAGCCCGCCCTCGCTGAAATATGGCCAAAATACCTGCGCCGATTTGCGATTGAGCATTGGTATCGCCTTGTCCGTCAACGGCTCCATTGGACTGTTCCTCAATTGTCTACTCCTAAACAAATGGAAACTTGGTCAGACCTGATGCCATTGATCACTTGGCAATTGTGGCTGGCAAGCAATGTTGTTGAGGATTCTCCTTTACCATGGCAGAAGCCCATGACTAAATTAACCCCTGGTCGTATTGCCAATTCTTTTGCCCCACTTTTAGCGAGGATTGGTTCTCCTGCACCTCATCCCAAACCTCGCGGAAAGTCTCCTGGTTGGCCCATAGGGAAACAAAGAAAGAAACGTCCTCCCTGTCCAACGGTCAAAAAAGGGTTGGCCAAGAAAAAGAAGGTAGCAAAAGTCACCACCTGAGCGGTAATATTTTAAGCTTTATGGACGCTCTCGTCAGTTTTTAACTAGCGAGAGATTTGCTGTTAGAGGTATTTTTTAGTCTAAACTCCAGTTAAATTTAACCCAAAATATGCTACAGTTAAATCCGACTAAATTTCAATGTAGTTTGTTGTAGTTTATTGGTGCTATCAATGGCAAGAGGTTTTAGTAAAGCTGTAACTTCGCCACAAAAACAAATAGATTACTTGCCTTCAATGAATCTTTTAAATACCAGTTTTTTAGAGCATTTTGCCAATTTGAAAGACCCAAGGATAGAAAGAAGTAAAGAACACTTACTTAAAGATATTATCGCGATTGCGATTCTAGCTGTCCTCAGCGGTGCCGACGGATGGGTGGCAATAGAAGACTATGGTAATGCCAAATATGAATGGTTAAAAAGCTTTCTAGAATTACCGAATGGTATACCATCTCATGACACATTTAGTCGGGTATTTGCCCGAATTGAACCGCAGCAGTTTCAAGAATGTTTTTTGAGTTGGGTAAATGCCATAGTGGGGGAATTAGAACTAAACGTGATTGCCATTGATGGCAAAACAATGAAACAATCTTATGACCGAAATGACCAGCAAAAAGCGCTACATATAGTTACAGCCTGGTCTGCATCTCATCAATTAGTGTTAGGGCAAAAAAAAGTGGATAAAAAATCTAACGATCTCACAGCAATTCCGGCATTAATAGAAATGTTAGAAATCGCCGGAAGTGTAATAACCATAGATGCTATGGGCTGTCAAAAAAACATAACATCTTTGATTGTCAAGAAAAAAGGAGATTATGTTTTAGCTTTAAAAGGGAATCAAAAACTCCTCTACCAAGCTGTAAAAGAGTGGTTTGAATTAGCCCAAAAAGAAAAATAGTTAGGGAGAGAGTATAGCTATTATGAACAAGTAGAAGCTGGACATCATCGAGTGGAAAAAAGACAAGTCTGGACTGTTGATGTATCCGAGTTACCACCTCTCCATAATCAAGGATTATGGACGGGATTAAAAACAGTAGTCATGATAGTTAGTGAACGACGGTTGTGGAATAAAACTACCACGGCAACTCGTTTTTACTTGAGTAGTTTAAGCAGTAATGTGGAGAAAATCGCCCTAGCTATCCGCAGTCATTGGGGCATTGAAAATAGCTTGCATTGGACGCTAGATGTTACATTTCGCGAAGATGAAAGCCGGATTCGCAAACAGAACTCTCCCGAAAATTTTGCACTTTTACGTCGTTTAGCCATAAATTTACTGAAACAAGAGAAAACTTCTAAACAAAGTGTAAAAATGAAACGGTATCGAGCGGCAATGGACAATAATTATCTCGTTCAGGTTTTAAACTCTGTCAGTTAACGCTCGAAATATAACACCAATCTCGGAATAAAAATTATCTGGCTTTAAGAACTTAAAAAAATCTTAAAGTTCTGATTTAATCTGCTTACCTGGGTTAAACTTAAGAATTTCACGAAGGTTTTTTTAGTTATTTAGTAATCCACAAATCTACGTTTTTGTCAAATTAATTTAGATGCGTTTACCCTGATCACCAATTAACCATTATGAATACTTCGGAAACTGCTGTTAAACGTTTTCCCTGTCCTAGCTGCGGGGCTTATTTAGAATTCAATCCCCAAGCAGGAAAACTCAAGTGTGCTTACTGCGGCTGGGAAGATGCAATTCCCCAAACTGCTGAAGAGGTAAAGGAAAATTCTTACGAACAATATCTCCAACTCGATCGCACGACGCTGACAACTTTATCAACAACAGCCCTTGAAGTAAAATGCAATGATTGCGGAGCAAGTGTTACTTTTGAACCGCCGAAAGTAGCGGGTAAATGCCCATTTTGTGCTTCGCCAATTGTGACGCAACCTGAAAAAGCTAGCCCTAGCGTGCATCCAGAGGGAATTGTTCCCTTTGAAGTTACTGATAAACAGGCTAGAGAAAGCATTCAGAAGTGGCTCAGCAATCGCTGGTTTGCTCCCTCTGCTTTGAAATCCCTAGCGCAACAGGAGAAAATTCAAGGGGTTTATTTGCCGTTTTGGACTTACGACACTTATACGGTTAGTTACTATAGGGGCGATCGCGGAGAACACTACTACGTGACTGAAACTTATACGGAAACCAACTCGCAGGGCGAAACTGAAACTAAGACTCGCCAAGTGCAACATACCAGGTGGTGGCCTGCTTCTGGCAGAGTCGATCGCTTTTTTGACGATATTCTGATTCCCGCTACAACTTCGATCGATCGCCCGCGTCTGGATGCGTTAGAACCTTGGCATCTCAAGGAGTCGCTGCGCCCTTACAATTCATCTTATTTAGCTGGGTTTGAAGCGCAGCGATCGCAAGTTTCTCTCACTCAAGGATTTGAATCTGCTAAAAATGTCATGGCCGGTACTATTCACTCGGATGTTTGTAGGAATATTGGTGGCGACGAACAGCGGGTTCACAGCATTTCTACTGATTACAGTGGTATCACTTTTAAGCATATTTTGCTACCTGTGTGGCTGTGTGCCTATCGTTATCAAAACCAACGATATCAAGTAATGGTTAATGCACGCACCGCTGAAGTTCAAGGCGAACGTCCCTACAGTGTTTGGAAAATTACTGCTGCTGTTGTTAGTGGTGTCGTGCTTGCGGGTGTTATGTACCTATTGTTTACTGGTAATTGGAGATATATCCGTGTTCCCGGTTTGCCTCAACCGCAACCCCAACCAACTTCCCTACCTGTACCGAGACAACAATTACCGCCAGTTCCTATTCCCTCTAGCGCACCTGTACCGAGCCAAAAATTACCGCCAACGCCTGTTCCCTCTTCTAATTAGTTCATTGTTCATTTTTTATTTAAACGAAGTACAACCGCGTCTCTGAGCGATCGCCCGCAGAAGATCGCGATCGCTTTCTAAACTATATTCAGGGTAAGAGCATCTCAATTAGGCTTGACACAAGGACTCAGAAGAATCTAATGTAGGGTCAATAAAACAAGAAAA
>NZ_JAUBSD010000171.1:0-4504 GCF_036704575.1 Microcoleus sp. K5-D4 | reverse complement strand
TTTGCTCAACAATGGCTCAAAGCCACTATTTTACTTTTCTTAAGTATTTATACTTGTCGCAAAAGTGACACGCTCCCAGCGACATTTATATCTGAAAGAGGACTATTGAGTTATATTCTTCAGTCCTCTTTTAGAGGACTTGCGCTATGAGACAGGGAATTAATTCCCTGGCGGACTGGGGAATTAATCTTTGTTCGCGATCGCGTCTCAATAATCTTAACACTGATGGAAGTGAACCATTTACTCTACATATTCACCTACATTGCACTTTCCCGCAATCTACTTTGCACCCCGTACTCGATCAAGTCTGTGGGTAGAACGGATGATTTTTCGATCTGTGCTGCGTAAGATTTAAATCAAGAATGAATCTAAATATCTGAGGTTTTAAATTATGTTAGACATCACAACTAATTCTAACGAGCGCCTTTATTTCAATCAACAGTCAAACGATCTCGCCCAATCAACATTTCCGGCTAACAGCGACTTGCTCAACCCAGCGATCAATCCATTGAATATTCCTGGTTATAGTCCTGAATCTAGCTTGACTAATTCCACAGCATCCAGCTTCGACCCACAGACACAGATAGCAGATTTTATTGTAGCTAATGCAGGCGCTGACTTCAGTTACTCTGCGAGCGATCGAGTTAGTGGCGATGTCCCCGATTCTCAACTCAAACCGCAGTCACAATTAACGATCGCCAACGCAGATCCGCTAACAGGAACGATATCTGCTTCCCAGTTGAATTTCGCCGATCCAGGGAACTCTCTGTCGATAGCTCGTAATATTGTTGGTGTTGAAAATGGTAGCATCAACTTAACTGATTTTGTCGGAGTTGGAGCTTCCAACCATTTCTATCGATTCGATATCAACACTAAGAGCAATTTTAGCCTGCGTCTAGACGGTTTGAGAGCGGATGCTGACGTAAAGCTAATTCAAGATAGAAACCGCAACGGTGTAGTTGACTTTGGGGAAACTATTGACTACTCTCTTGAGAGTGGCATCGTCCCCGATGTCATTAATGTATCGAATCTGGCTCCAGGAACATACTATGTCCAAGTCTCTAGCTTCTTAGGCAACTCTACTAATTACAACCTGAATCTTTCTGCCACCTCTATTCCTGAACTAAATATTCCCACACCTAGCGGCACTTTTAATAGTAATTACGGCTACGGTTTGGTGAATGCAAATGCAGCAGTTTCCAGCACCTTAAACCGCTCAAATCCTTTCCCTAATATTCCCGATTTGGGCGGGAATAATTGGGCGCTAGATGTCATAAATACACCGGAAGTCTGGAATCAGAACATTACAGGAAATGGGATTGTTGTAGCTGTCGTGGATAGTGGTGTTGACTACACCCATCCTGACTTGGATGACAATATTTGGCAGAACCCTGGTGAAATTGCTGCAAACGGCATTGATGACGATCGCAACGGATACATTGATGATATTCGGGGTTGGGATTTTGTGGCTAGCGACGACAACCCAATGGATCTGGATTTATACGGTCACGGGACTCACATAGCAGGTGCGATCGCGGCGGAAGGAAATGATTTTGGCATCACAGGAGTTGCGCCCAATGCTAAGATTATGCCTGTCAGAGTGTTGGACGCCTCCCTTTACGGCGAGTTGAATAATATTGCTGCTGGAATCCGCTATGCTGCTGATAATGGAGCAAATGTAATTAACCTCAGCTTGGGAAATGAGTTTTCCCCGTCCACCCAGGTGCATGACGCAATTGAGTATGCAAATAACAAAGGCTCTGTTGTGGTTATGGCAGCCGGAAATTTGGGTCACATCCAACCAGCTTATCCAGCTCGTAATGCCGATCGCTTGGGAATTGCAGTGGGCAGCATTGATATAAACGGCAGGATGGCTGACACCTCGAACCGTGCGGGTTCCACACCTTTAGATTACCTAGTTGCTCCCGGAGTAGACATTTATTCTACAACTCCCTATAGCACCTATGACACTCTAACTGGCACATCTATGGCAACGCCACAGGTAGCGGGTGTAGCGGCTTTAGTTTTGAATGCTAATCCGACTTTAACTCCAGCTCAAGTTGAGTACATTTTGACGACAACAGCTAATCGGAATGGGTTGATAGGATAGCATTGCAAATTTCCACTTAAGTCCTGCGGATATTAATCGAGCATTAGAGCAGACGGCTCTGGATATGGACGATCTAAACACGCCAGGTTTTGATTTTGGATTTGACTAGGCCAGTGGGTAATGGTTTGATTCAAACCGATCGGGCGATCGCTAAAATTGCCGTCTAATTCAGATTAGAGTCCCCATCCCTGCGGCGAGATTGGGGAGACAGAGTAAGCTTCTATGAAGGTCGATCGCCTGTGGCAGATTGAGGCGATCGCACGACGACGGCAGAAAGAGCGATCAAGCTAATTCTCTAAATTCCAACTCTAGAATCCTATGCTGTATTCCCCATTTAAGCTACTCAAATCGACCCACTCTAGGCTCACTCATGTTTTCCTAGCTTCCATTTCCCTGTTCCTGCTTGCCACTATGTCCCTATTAACTACTCCTGACTCTCTCTTCCCAGCGATCGCTCAAACTACCGATGCTCGTCAAGCAGAGGGCGATCGGCTAATGCAGCAGGGCAAGCAACAGTATCAGACTGGCCAAGTCCAAGCAGCGCTGAATTCCTGGCAACAGGCACTGCAAATTTTTCGCGCCCTTAAAAACCGCCAAGGGGAGGGTAACGCACTGGGCATTTTGGGAGGCACTTACGGCTCTCTGGGGAACTACGCCAAAGCGATTGAGTATGCACAACAAAGTTTAGCGATTGCCCGCGAAATTAAAGACCGCGAAGGAGAGGATATAGCACTCGGCAATTTGGGAGCCGCTTACCTCTCTTTGGGCAACTATGCCAAAGCGATTGAGTATGCACAACAAGGTTTAGCGATTGCCCGCGAAATTAAAAACCGCGAAGGGGAAGGTGTGGCACTGACCATTTTGAGAAATGCTTATAACTCTCTGGGCAACTACACCAAAGCGATTGAGTATGCACAGCTCAGTTTAGACATCACCCGCGAAATAAAAGACCGCTACGGGGAAGCGGAGGCACTGAAAATTTTGGGAAATGCTTACGGCTTTCTGGGCAACCATACTAAAGCCATTGAGTATTTACAGCAGAGATTAGCCATCGCCCGTGAAATTAAAAACCGCCTCAGTGAAGGTGCGGCACTGGTGAATTTGGGAATTGCTTACGGCTCTCTGAGGAACTCGACCAAAGCGATTGAGTATTCACAGCTCAGTTTAGTCATCGCTCGCGAAATTAAAGACCGCCGAATGGAAGGTTTAGCACTAGGTACTTTGGGAGCTAGTTACACATATCTGGGCGAATCGACCAAAGCGATTGAGTATTCACAGCTCAGTTTAGCCATCGCCCGCGAAATCAAAGACCGCGAAGGGGAAGGGAATGTACTGCAAAATTTGGGAATCGCTTACAACTCTCTGGGCAACTACGCCAAAACCATTGAGTATGCAAAGCTCAGTTTAGCCATCGCCCGCGAAATTAAAGACCGCAAAGGAGAAGAGGGAGCACTGACAATTTTGGGAATCGCTTATCGGTCTGTGGACAACTATGGTAAAGCGATTGAGTATTCACAGCAGTGGTTAGCCATCGCCCGTGAAATCAAAGACCGCGAAGGGGAAGGTGGGGCACTGCAGAATTTGGGATTCGTTTACCAGTCTCTGGACAACTACGCCAAAGCGATTGAGTATGCACAGCTCAGTTTAGCCATCGCCCGCGAAATCAAAGATCGCAAAGGGGAAGGTATGGCACTGGTCATTTTGGGCTCCGCTTACAACTCTCTGGGCAACTATGCCAAAGCCATTGAGTATGCACAGCTCAGTTTAGCCATCGCCCCCGAAATTAAAGACCGCCCAGGGGAGGGTAGGGCAATGAGCATTTTGGGCTCCGCTTACTACTCTCTGGGCAACTATGCCAAAGCCATTGAGTATAAACAGCAGAGTTTAGCCATCGCCCGTGAACTTAAAGACCGTAAAGATGAAGGGAATGCACTGGGCATTTTGGGACTCGCCTACAGCTCTCTGGGCAACTATGCCAAAGCCATTGAGTATGGGCAGCAGAGTTTAGCCATCGCCCGCGAGATTAAAGACCGCGAAGAGGAAGGGAATGCACTGGGCAATCTGGGAATTTCTTACAGATCTCTGGGCAACTATGCTCAAGCCATTGAGTATACACAGCAAACTTTAGCCATCGCACGCGAAATTAAAAACCGCCGAGACGAAGGTGCGGCGCTGGGCGATTTGGGACGCGCTTACAACTATCTGGGCAACTATGCCAAAGCCATTGAGTATTCACAGCAACATTTAGCCATCGCACGCGAAATTAAAAACCGCGAAGAGGAAGGGACAGCACTGAACAATTTGGGAAACGTTTACAACTATCTGGGCAACTATGCCAAAGCCATTGAGTATTCACAGCAACATTTAGCCATCGCACGCGAAATTAAAAACCGC
>NZ_JAUBSD010000170.1:0-4636 GCF_036704575.1 Microcoleus sp. K5-D4 | reverse complement strand
GCCTGCTTGGTGTAACGATCAACTGACTGACGTAGCGATCTATCGCCTGACTCTTTTAAGATACAAGGGGCGGGTTTACGGGATCTATAACTTATACTACTACTACAGATTTGGGTCAACCCGCCGACGCGAGCTGGCGTGGCGGTGATTTTACCCGACATGATATTACCCTCAACCCGGTTTCTTAGCTTGTAGGATGCCCCGGAGCTAAAAATTGCTCGATCAACATAGGTGTTGACTAACGTAGAACACCCGAGGATTGCGCCAGTTCCTCCCAGACTGGCTAAAAAATATTTTTTGTGTTCCCCTTGATTCTTGCTTAAATATAGATATAATCGTAAAAAATAAGTAAATGTACGGTTGCTTTTTACCGGAGTTACCTAATTAAGGGGTACTTTATCCTTAAATATTTATTAAGGTAGAGTTCAACTCAGTAGAAATGCTGTAGTATAGAGAGATAAGCGATTCAGGGAGGTTATGTAGTTTCACCTCAGAAACTCGAAAGGGCAAAAGCCTGGAATCAAACTCCCCGACTGAAGGCGTACATTTTCATATTGAACTTTTGTAATCACCTAGAGGCTAAACCATGATTTTTGGAATAATTGGTTCTTCTTTCGTAGCTTACTTTTTGCTAATGTCGATCGCTAATTACGGCGACACTGGAATGTAGATTAGTTAAGGCACTTATGCACCGAGACATAAGGCAGCAGGCAAAAAAAGCTGTTTGACAACTTCTTGACAACTTCGATTAAGTCTCAGCTTCGGCAATGTCTGTCGTGTCAGAGTCGTGTCTGATCGGACAAAAAATGGATGGATGAAGGAGTCGTTAAGTACCGCTGTGACTGGGAAGAAGCAGACCCTGTAGCTGCCCGGAACATAGCAGATTTGATGGACTGGCGAGATCGCCTGCACTCTTGGGGATTAATTGGCGTCTACGAAAATGGCATAGGGTTTGGCAACGTCAGCGTCAGACTCGGCAATTCTTGCCAATTCGTGATTTCGGGAACCCAGACTGCACACTTGAGGACTCTGGGACCAGAATTCTACTGTACTGTTACCGAATTTAACTTAGAACAAAATTTCCTCGGCTGCCGGGGCCCCGTACAAGCTTCGTCGGAGTCCCTGACTCACGGGGCCCTGTACCTTCATAGACAGGATGTGGGCGCGATAATTCATGTTCACAATCCTAAACTATGGCAGCAACTGCTGTTTAAGATTCCTACTACTAGAAAAGAAATACCTTACGGCACTCCCCAGATGGCCTTAGAAATGTTTAGACTTTTTGAGGAGGAGAATTTGGCAGAGCGCCAAATTCTGGCGATGGCCGGTCACGAGGACGGCATTATCTGTTTTGGCAGCACCGTGGACGAAGCTGGCAAAGTGCTTTCGGCTGTGATTGGTTACACATAAGATCTGGCACTATTGTCGGAAAAAGCTAAGAAACCTGGTTTATTGACAAAAAACCTAGGATTTTAACTCTCTCTATGCCAAGAAACTCAGGTGATGACGTGGATGCCTGATGTGAGTTAAACTGAGCTTTACCCTTGACATCGGGCCGCTGGCTCGATTTAGCCTAATGGGTTCAAAACTTTTGAAGTGCCTCTTGCCTCTGCGGTAAGGGGAAGATATTTTTAAAGAGAAACACATTATATAACAAAAGCTGAGAGTCATCGTGAATCAAACTAAACTTGTAAGCTCAAAAGAATTGCAATCAGAGGTATCTCGTCTCACTGAAGAGCTCCAAATGCGCGACCAATTGGTGCAGCAGTTGTCTCAAGAACTTTTCCGGCTGGTGAAGGGCAATTCTAGTTTTGTGCCGGCGCCGGAAGTTTCCGATCGCCACCAAGCTCAAATGCAGGCAATGCGGGAACAACTCCAAGCTGTGGAAGAACAGGTGGGTTTTTATCAGGAACAAATCGCGGAGCGGGATGCTGAGGTTTACCAACTGCGACAGTCGGTGCAAGAATTGACGGATCGCTCTCGGATGCTGGAACAGGTGGTTCAGGAATTGCCGGGGGTTTACCGCCAGAAGTTTGCCGAACGACTCGATCCGATTAAGGAAAAGTTGGAGCAATTGCAAAAGGAAAACCGCCAGTTGCACACTGAGTTGCAAAGCGTAACTTACCGTCTCGCTGTGCGGAGCCGCAAGGCTAAGGGCCTGGATCTGCCGAGTGTCGATGCTGAGGACGATCGAGGAATTCAAATGCCGAGCTTTGGCAATGTCTAAGGTTTTGATTGTCGCGGGTGGTGAGAAAGGCCCGGCCACCAGTCTCAAGGCGGCGATCGCTCAATCTCATCCTTTAACTGAAGTCAATATCTGTGGGGTTTCTGAACTCAATTCTGGCGCGATCGCTTCGGATGGGGCGATCGTTTGTCCTTTGACGCTGGATGTGCCAGAAAATCTGCTTTTTCCGGCTCAAGATGTGTTTCGATTTTGTGGCAATGTTTCGGCGGCGCGCGATCGAGTGGCTCAGGAGCTGCTTTTTCCCGTAGGCGAGGGCAATTTTTGGCTGCCTGTGGTGTTGACTGCAAAGGGGCCACTGTATGGGGAGGTGATTGGTGGCGAACCTGACAAGCAGTCTGGCGAGTTGAGTTACTCTCAACCGGTTCATTTGTCGGATGTTTGGCGACAGCAGTTGTATGAGTTGGCTTACCGCTTGCTGAATCTTTTAAATGCGCCGCCTGCGACTTATTTGATGCAGTTCGGGTTTGTAGGGGAAAGGATTTGTTTCGATCGACTTTGGCCTTTTCCGGCTGCACCTGCGATCGCTTCTGTCGGCGTTCAAGTGCCGGATTTATTTGTTTGTCATTGGTATTGCTTGACAAATCAACCTATTTATGATATGGAAATTAGCTCGGCGGTTGCTTGAAGTCTCTTGCAAACTTGAGATTTAAACTAGGGATCTCATTTTAATCAAGCAACTAAAGCGGGAGTTTCAGTGGAGATAACTTGCTCGAAACTGTCGAAGATTTCAAAGAGTTGATCGAGTTGAGTTATTTCAAAAATTAGCTTCACTGTGGCTGAGAGGTTGCAGATGACGAGGCGGCATCCCCGGTGACGGGCGGCGTTGAGTCCGCCGACTAAGGCGCAAATCCCGGAACTGTCGATGAAATCTACGGCGGCCATGTCTATTACCCAGAGTTTGTGGCGATCGGGCACAATCTCGGCTAGCTGTTGCTGGAGGAGGTTGCCGGCTTGGGAGTCGAGGCAGTTGTGAGGTTGAAGGACGATGGGTTGGTTGAAGTTGGGAAATTCCATAGCAGTTATCCTACGATCGTAAAGTATGAATAAGTTAGTTTAGTTGCTGACTCTGTTGAGAGACTCACGGAATTTCAGCGTATGTTTTAGGATGGGCGATCGAGCTAGGGAATCGGTGGGGAGAGCCGTGGTGATAAATTTAGTAGGAAACTAGGTAGCGATCGCGCGG
The DNA here is from genome assembly GCF_036704575.1 of Microcoleus sp. K5-D4. Lineage (NCBI taxonomy): Bacteria > Bacillati > Cyanobacteriota > Cyanophyceae > Oscillatoriales > Microcoleaceae > Microcoleus > Microcoleus sp. K5-D4. The sequence continues at coordinate 1,208 of NZ_JAUBSD010000170.1, read as the reverse complement.
AACGCAACCGCAACAATTCTCTATTCATCTAGTATGCCTGAAAGCTTAATTTTTAGTTGGGCCAGCGATCGCGACAACAGTGTGTTCTTCATCACAGCGAAAGATTGCACTATTGGCTGAATCGAGCCAATATATAAATGTATTGAGCTTTGCAAAAGTTTACGAAGGCAGTATCGAATGTCTTTTGAGTTTTTATCGTTAGAGACTATTCAGCAGTTTGCGCGTGATTACGGCTACTGGGCAGTATTTCTGGGAATTTTGCTGGAAAATCTGGGAGTTCCTCTTCCAGGCGAGACAATTACGATTGCTGGCGGCTTTTTAGCTGGCAGCGGTGAACTGAATTACTGGTTTGTGCTCGGCAGTGCGATCGCCGGTGCTACATTGGGGGGAAATTTTGGTTATGCGATCGGCAGGTACGGCGGCTGGCCACTTCTGCTGAAGCTGGGACAATTTTTCCGCTTTCGAGAAGAACAACTGTTTGACTTAAAAGAACAGTTTAGCAAAAATGCAGCTAAAGCCGTATTTTTGGGCCGTTTCATCGCATTGCTGCGAATTTTTGCTAGCCCCCTAGCAGGTATTGCAGAAATGCCTTTTTGGAAATTTTCGCTGTTCAATGTTCTGGGTGCTGCAAGCTGGGCATCTGTAATGGTAAGTTTGTCCTACTTCTTGGGACAAGTTGTGTCTTTAGAGAAATTGGTAGCTTGGGCTGCTCAATTTGCGGTATTTGCTTTGCTGTTAGCAGTTGCTTGGATTGCAATTCCTATTTGGTTGGAGTCGCGGACTTTGGACAAGACTAAATAAGATTGGTGGTTAGACTTTTTGCAAGAGTTCTGGATTTTCTGTTTTTAACCGCAGATAAACGCAAATGAACGCAGATATTATCTATTTTTGCAAAAAGTCTAATGGCTACCTATTAATAAGTCAGGGCTTCTGTCCTCCCAAGCATCAAGTTGGTAGCGCGAACTTCTGTCCTCAGTCCAATCTCTGCTTGGTATGAGGATATTCCTGGATTGAGTTAAATAGGATTTCAAAAACTCTATTCCTATAATTATAATTCACCGAAGGCTGCGAACAAAGGAGCAGAGGAATTGGGATCGCAATAATCAGCGTGTTCGCTAGACCTCTTGCGACAGTGCGCGCGTTCTAGGTAAAATAAAAGAAATAATTAGCTCCCATAAGATGAATTACGAACAAGTACAAAAGTTAAA
>NZ_JAUBSD010000169.1:0-4725 GCF_036704575.1 Microcoleus sp. K5-D4 | reverse complement strand
CCGCTTTTACCAACAAGGTATGCGGGCTGCAACCCTGATTCGGTCTATCTCTTAGGCATCTTTGTCACCCCCCCAGGCTCAAACAACAAAGTGTAGTCGAGTTCCATGCTTGTATGGAAGCTACTAGCATCTACGGAGAAGCTTTAGCCGAATTCCTCTATGGGGAGGGCTTTCAGGTTAGTATTGTCAATCCAGCAAGGATTAAAGGGTTTGCCAAAAGCGAACTTCTACGAACTAAAACTGACTCCGTAGATGCGGCACTGATTGCTCGTTTTTGTGCGGCGATGAAACCGTCTCTGTGGACACCAACCGCGCCCGAAGTCAAGGAATTACAAGCTTTGTTGCGACGGCTCGAATCAGTCACAGAAATGATGACGAGCGAACAAAACCGTTTGGAGACAGCTACGCCAACTGTTGCTGCCCTTACCCTCGAACACTTGGAGTATCTTAAACAACAGCAACAGCTAATCAAAAAACTCATTAGTGACCATTTTGACCAACACCCACACTTAAAACAACAGCGTGACTTGTTGACCTCAATTCCTGGCATAGGCGATTTAACAGCTTCTATATTATTAGCTGAAATTGGTGAGGTTTCCGATTACGATAATGCTCGTCAATTAGCAGCCTATGCTGGTCTAACTCCCAGCGAACGGAGTTCTGGGACTTCGGTTAAAGGCAAAACTCGTTTGTCCTGCACCGGAAACGTCCGACTGCGAAAAGCATTATATATGCCAGCAGTAGTGGCGATGCGTTACAATCCCTTGCTTAAAGCCATGAGTGAGAGATTATTGGGTCGTGGAAAGGTCAAAATGCAGGTGATTGGTGCGCTGATGAGGAAACTGGTGCATTTAGCTTTTGGGATTTTAAAATCCCAAAAGCCTTTCGACCCCAATTATTTGACTGCTACCCCTTGACAGGTCAAGACAGTATCTAAAACTTATTCGTTACCATCTTTACGGGCGATTCCCTACGGGATAGCTTCGCTTCACGTACTTACTTCAAACTCTCACAGAACAAGTGCTTGAATTCAAATCTCTCTTAAATCAATCCGAAATTTATCGCACTAATACTGCTAGCAGAAACACCACTGAGAGAAGCTAAAATCTCCCCAGTTTGTGCAAATCGGATTAAAGTTGCACCGCTATCTTGGACAATTGCCAATTGCGAGAAACTCAACCCGTTACCCAATACTAACAAGTCTTTACCGAGTTCAAAATCATCAATTGTATCAATACCGGAATAGCTAGAGAGTAAGAACTTATCATTCCCTACATCCCCTACTAAGGTATCATCCCCCAAATCGCCGCTGAGGAAATCGTTACCCTGACCTCCTAGCAGAATATCATTGCCTTGACCGCCGTAGAGAGTATCGTCGGCTTTTTCACCAATTACGATGTCTTCGCCTCGATTGCCAGAAAGGAAGTCAGTAGCCGCACCACCAGTCAAAGTATCAAAACCCTTTCCGCCGTAGAGAGTATCGTCACCAATTCCACCATCTGTTAAGTCGTTCCCTTGATTGCCATTCATCCAATCGTTGCCATCTAGGCTAAACAGCAAGTCATTTCCTTTTTTACCGCGCAATATATCATCGCTAGTGCTGCCCGTAATGGTATCATCGCCATCTGTGCTTTCGGTAGAATTTTCCCCATCTTTAACGAATTCTATACCGCTGCTGGGGAAAGGTTCTTCGGAGGTAGACGGTGTACTGGAGTCATCAGTATCTACAGTATTGCGGACTGTGGGATTGTTAGCTGTCGCCGACTGAATTTGGGTATTGAGAGATGCACCAGTATTTTCGGAAATCGCCGACTGAATCGTCTTATTTCCGGCTGCGACTTGCAGTAAATCTTGGGCTACTTCTCCTTGTGCAACTTTTTGTATGCGGGCGATTTCTGTGGCGGCATCTGAGGGCGAGGAATTGCTGGAGGCGATCGCCTTTATTCGCTGATTTCCCTCGGCAATAATAGAGGCAGCATCCGAAGCAATACTAGATAGTTGCGGTACTTGCAGTTGACTTGTCGCCGACTCAATAATCGCCTGCAATTGCGTTGAATTGCTTAAATCGACAGTGCCAGATTTAATTTGATCGGCAACGGCGGAAATTACGCTCTTGGCAATCTCATTTTTCGCGGTATTGGAAGCACCGCTAATTAAATCAGTTATCAAAACAATGGTATTTTGCACCTCAGCGTGTGCTGCATAAACCGCCAAACCGTTCGGGTCGTTTTGAGTAATTGCCTGTAGCGGATCGTAGCTACTCAAGTCAATTCCTGACGACACTCCCAGTGCAGATTTTACCTGAATTTGCGCCTGATTGGGGTCAGTACCTTGCTCGATAAACTCGGTCAATAGGGTAGTTAACGGAGTGACGACAATAGCATCTGGTGTGGCAAATAGGGGCGTTTGCTGTGGCAAATAAGTAGAGGTATTGATGCCGTCTATGAGTACAATTTTGCCTTCTTCCGGTTCGAGGTCGCCACTATTATTTTTGTCGAATTGGTCAAGAGAAACATCTAAGTCAAAGCTGCCCTCTGCGTTAGTAATTGAGAACGGTTCGTTTTCATCCTGAACTCCATTAAAGTTGGCATCGAAGAAGACTGTCGCACCCGCCATGTAACCGTTAATTGCTCTACCCCTCGTGCTAGAACTAGGCCCCACACTAAACTTAGCTAACTCAAATGTGGCAAAGTTCTTATCGTAGACTGTTTTGTAATCTAATCCGCAAGGATAAGGTATACTGATGCGCTTCCGAAATATTTTGAAAGTTTTCTCACAAAATTTGACTGAAATTGCCTTAGCTTCAGCGCCCAAGAAAGCATTGACTTTTCCTGTGACATCAAACAGTTGCGAGGGTTTGCTGATGCGGGAAGTGATTTCTGATACTCGGATTTTGCCGTCGCCACCTTTTTTGGGTTGGAATTCTCCAATATCTATCAGATCGATGCCGACTTTTCCTTGAATTCCACCTTTGACATAACCGGAGACAATTTTCGCATCTAGCCCAGCGCCCACCGCAATACTAGCGTCAAGAGTGAGTTCGTCAACATCTCGCCCTGTACCGTCAGCATTTTGGCGATCGCTCACATAAAATCCATCCAAAACTTTGCTAGCAGAACCCGCAGCAAAATTAGAATTTTTCCACTGGTTTAATCCGTAGGTATCGTACCCAAATCCTAGATGAGCTGAAGCACTAAACTTGCCTTCAAGTAAACCATTGATCGGCCCCCATATCGGAAAATCTTTCCGAATCTTAAAGTCAAATCCCAGTTTTGGCATCTGATAGCTTAAGAGCGAAACATCGGGTTTACCTATCAGCAATTGAATCGCAGTTTCCGGTTTAGTCAAGAGTGGCAAATCAAAACCATCAATATCTTGTAAAGCATTTAAGAATTCCTTGACCTTGCCGGTTGTTTTGGAGTTTATTTGTTGCTTAGCGGTTTGCTGTACAGTAGTTTTTGGAACTGGGGAAGCATTCTGAAGATTAGCACTTTGAGCGGTAACATCTATATTCCCCAGAGTGTAGGAACCAAAGTCTATTTTATCGGGAGAGTTGGCTATTTGGTTTGCCAAATTAACAACTTTATCAACCTTAGCAACCGCATCTAAAAAGCGAGTATCGATATTGCGACCCGAGATTTTTGCAGCCAATTCTAGTACGCTGACTTTGCCATCCTTATTTTTATCAAACGGCCCCGCTATACCTAGCTTAGACAGTAACTTTGTGTCGGCATTCAGAAAGTTAATAACGGGTCGAAATGGTTTAATGACATCAGAAATTTTACCGACAATTGGTTTGGCAAAATTATTGACAAATGTCCCCAAATCTAGTTGCATATTGTTAAGTGCAACGGTGGGTTTTTGCGGTCCGGTTAACTGACCGTTAGCGTAATTTAGGATGGGCCAATTAACTGCTAAGTCGAAGTTATAGGAGGGGAATGCAGCATTGCCGTTGATGCTGGTTTTTGCTGTGAGACCGAGATTAGCATTGCTCGTTAAGTTGGCATTGAATAAATCTTTGAACTGATAGTTACCTTGCAGTTCTGGCAAGGTGAGGCGAGAGCCATCATTTGGGCCGCCCAGATTGTCTAAGTCTTTCAGCTTGACTTCAAGCTTGGCATCGACTTTAGTAGGTTTTTTAGTATCGTTTGCCAGGTCAACTTGGAAAAAACCTAAGTTGCCTTTTGCCTTGAATTGGTCATTTAGACCCAAGTCAATGTTGGCGGTTAACTTGGTTTGGTCAGTATCTATGTAGCAGCCGAAATCTTTACTAACACCAACTCCTAGGGACAAGTTGTAGTTGTATTTTGATTTGGCTTTTCCATCTACATCTAAGTTTAATGCCGGTACTCCTAAGTTTTTCGAGAGATTGATGTCGGGAAACTGATATTTCTTGCCCAGAGTAATTAGCAAGGTACTTTCCGCAGAACTCGAATTCCCAGTGAGAGCAACATTGAAGTCCGATCCCAGTGCAGTGCGGAGGCTAGTTTCTAACTGACTCAGAGTTTGATTTCCCTGATTTTTAATCGTATCGACTAACTTAGTCTTGATATTGCCAATAAAATCTGGAGAAATGTTCTTGAGAGGGCCGACAATGGGTAGGTTAACTGCCTGTAATTGATCGTTAAGAATTTTCTCAAGTTTATCCAATCCAGCTTCTACGCCGCACCAATTCTTCTGTGTGTCGATGGTACCAACAGGTGTCGGCGGTGTCGGCGTGACTGG
>NZ_JAUBSD010000168.1:0-4764 GCF_036704575.1 Microcoleus sp. K5-D4 | reverse complement strand
TGCCTATCTTTTTTTACCACAAGTTGGCTCAATCCTTACTAGCTATGGGTTTTGGGTGGGTTGTCACCCCCCCAGAAAACCGAAGGAACCTAAAGCTGAAGCAGAGCAGTGACAGAGGTTTGAGTAGCAATTGTGCAGAAACTTGCGAACCGGGCTGAAAGCCCCGCTTAGCAAGGATTTAAGCTAAATGAGCCAGCAAGCCAATTTGAGGTAAATGGCTTGTATCTCCGCCTATCCCTTTATAGAAATAGGGGCTTCCTTATTCACTATCGATTTACCGAGGAATCAACCAGGAGCGATCCGGCTACCCAACAAGCCGATTGCCCCCAATTTCTCCGTGACTAGACCGAAAAATCGAACAGCAATATGCTTAATTATGCTTAATTATGTGTTCGCCCCTGGTTCTCTCTTCAATTCTGAAACGGAAGAGGCAACCACTGACAGAAGCCATGGGCGATCCGCTTTATTAGCTTTTGTTAGAAATTGTTAGCTTTTATGCCTTTTCCGGTTGTTGCCGGAGAACTCACAAGCTGTTTGAACTGGGCAAATTCCACCATCCGCCGACGATCGCCAAAACATCGGTGGATGCAACAAAAACCCGCGTCGGTTGCCTCCGCAAAATCCTCCTCAATAGCTGAAGCTAGGGCGCGAGATGGGAGCCGTGAGCCTGTTTGATTATATGAGCTCCGTCGTGGGCGATCGAGCTGTCGCTCAAGCCGATCGCTCGTTACCCAGATGTGACGGGAGCAATTGATGCCAGTGCTGCTACGAAGTTGTCACAACAACAGGAGCAATGTGAGCAACCGGCACAGTCGAAGAGCGGGTAAAAATCAAGCGCCTTGACACCTAGGATTCCCCATTCATAAGGGTGCATTATTTTTGTTTCTGCACCTAAAAGTCTGGTTTGTGATCACAAAAACATTGCTTGCTACCGATTGAGAACAGTCATAACCTGCCTCAACAGGCAAATGTACGCTCGACATAAAAAAGCAGCAATTTGACCGAAAAAGTCAGACGGAAAGCAGGATATTTTCCGGTAAATACAGGTAAAATGCAGCCCCTGCAAATACCTGTAATCTCACTGATTTTATACTGCACTTGCCTGACTTTATACTGCACTTGCCTGACTTTAGCGCTCCACAACAATTAGTGATTTTTTAGCGTTTTTAACAAAGACTGGATTGACTTAATAGTCAAGTTACGATACCTAAGTTGAATTAAAAATCAAGTTGAGCAAGTGCGAGAAAAGTGGCAGGTAGCTAAAATTTATGAAGCGATTTTGTAGCGTAGTACCCACTATGCCAGCAATAAAGTTGAGGCTGGACTATCTGGTTTTTGCGTTCCGAGCCGGGCTGTTTGCGAGTGTAAGGCTTACCTCGATCAAGTGTCCGCTGCCGTCTATTGCTAACAGTCAACTACTAAACTACCATCGCCAGCCTTTCAATTCTTTCCAATAGCAAGCGAGAGCGACCTGAAATTTTAGCAACGGGTGAGAGGAAAGCAGGCGCGATGGAACACAGATTTGCAAGCTCTGCTCGAAACCATTCTGATAAAAATGCTTTCACTTCTTCGTCAGTTTGCTGCACTTCCTCGAACAAACTAGAACGCCCGTCCAGCAATGCCACAATGTCTTCAATATCAGAACTAAAATAAAAGTTACCCCCACCTCTACCAATGAAAGCTTCTATGCGTGGAAGCGAGGAGATAAGGCGTTGAAAAAATTAGGATTTGCCTACCACTTGGAAGTTGGTAGCGAATAGAGTTAGCAATGCCCGGCCTGTACCAGCGATTGGAAAACCCTAATACAGAGGAGTCGCACGGCATGACATCAATTGAAATTTTCTCATAGTGCCAGCGACACAGCGGTGCGCCTGATTCTGTACTCTCTTGAAGCCCGATAGTTTTCAGCAATTCTGAGAGTTGGTAGTATTCAGCCGCTTATGCAATGGAGACCACGCAATCAACATCATCGGTGGGTCGAATGTCGGGGGCCTCCGCTTCATCGAGGTAAAGCGATATTGTTGCCCCTCCTGTGAAAACGATGGTAGTGGGTACGGTCGAGAGTACCCTGGCAACTATTTCCAGCATGAGTATCTGCTGATTCATAGAGCGACGAGCCTTTTTTCAAGTTCGCTAGCGGCTAAACGTTGCTCCCGCACCCGACCAACTCGAATAGCGTCAATCAAGCTGAGCAAGGCGTAGAGTTTTGGATCATTACTGGCAGCTTGGGGGACTGAGCGGTACAGAGGTGCGATCGCCTGCCCTCTCACGACACCTTGAGGGTCAGGCCAAACGTAAACCTCAGATGGTGAGGCAACCAGCTTGCTTTTCAATGGCTCAGCAGAATGTGCAGTTGGCAGTCCCCGCGAGAGGGGGCCTGGTTGGGCGTAGAATACATAGCGCAACCCGTGAACCAAGAATTCCAACACCGCTTGCTTCAAAATTTTCCGCTCGGAGCCATAATACAGACCGGCAGCTTCAAAACGCTCAAGGGCAGCATGAACCTCTGATGCGCTCATGCCCAAGCTTTGAGCGAGAGAACTGTACGTCCAGTTCGTTGAATCCCAACTGTGGACTTTGAGTATTGCAAGGATATCTTGGGGTTTTAGCATAGCGGATGAGCTAGCACATTGTTACCTTTATTCTATATTCGCGAATAGCGAATACTCAAGGTGTGGCCACTTTAATTTACGGAGGGCGCGCTCGTTGAAGGGCAAGAGCCTAGTAGCGAATACAGCGCTTGCCCCGGCCGCTTGAAGCCATTGTAGGAGCGCTATTCGAGCGCGTGTTTCAGAAAACTTAGCCGCAACTTTCTTTATCGATATAAATATATCTCCCAATATTGCTTGCTACCATCTTTCCTTTACCGATATAAATATATCTCCCAACATTGCTTGCTACCATCCTTCTCTGCTTTTTTCCAGTTCTTCCCAGCTTGTATAAATTTGCATAAATTTGAGTTTTTTGTTGCTAATACCGCCCCAAATTGGGTTCACAATTCAAGCTGAGCTTACAAATTTTTACTCATAAAAACTCAAAAACTACAGCAATAACTCAGAAAAACTCATCGTCTAGCGGTCTCAAAAAGTTAATTTTGAGGTGTTTTCCTGTCCCGGTACGCTTAAGATTTATTTAACAACTAAACAGCTTGCCTCTGCATTCCCCAATAGTCGCAATTGTAGAAAAAGCAAGCGACTAACTGGTAGCAATTATGCTGTACTTTCAGGTTCGAGCAAGCCGAACTAATCGAATAGACTGTTAAAGTTGCCTAAAAGATTGCCGCCTTGTTATAGCCATTCAGCTATGGCATATTAATGTATCGGAACAATAGCGGTAGCGTTTTTCTAGCAAGAGTTGCAGTACAGGGAGCCGAGTTTGATTGAATGCAGTGCTAACGCACTTTTGTATAAGAGGAGTGAAGTGGAAGAGTATTTTTTTCGGGCTGCCAGAATGCTCATGCAGAGTGTTCGCTATCTTCATCTGCTCTGTTGCCTCGCTGATTCAGGTACTAATGCCAGTGATGTTACGACTACTACAAAGGTCAGGTTCTTCTAAGAAGTAATGCCGGCCAGCAATAAGCGTAAGCTGCATTCTCCACACAGAGGGTGCAACTTTTTGTAAGAAAGAACACATTACGATTGTTACTGAAGGCCACAAAAAGCTTTGTATTTTAACCCTTCTATTTCCTAATATTTCCTAATATTTCCTACTTCTCCCTAAAAATTCCTAAATTGTCCTCCAATTTTCACAAATCTTAATTAAATTAAATTAACTTTCGCTGCTTTTAAATAGATTTTTTGTACTCCGACACCTCTTAAATCCTCCTAGTTAGTGCGCTAGTCGCATAGCAAGCCATGTCAAATAGACGTACAAAAGTCGGATTTGAGCACTTTTTGCCAATTTATGGTTTTTGCAAGAGTGCCATAGGAATTGTTGGTAGCTGCGAGTTGCGCTCACGCTCACTCTGGAAGCCAAGACAAGAAAGTTTGATGGGGCAGTTTGGACAAGGATAGAACTGTGCTCGTGCCAGTCGCTCTTGAAGCCAGGAGCGAGCTAGTTGGTGTACACGACAGCCGCCTTTACAATGGAGCGGATCATCGCACGACACAAGCCAGTTGGTGCAGTTCGGCATTGGCGGCGGACACCAAGAGCTTTCGCGCGCCCGCTATCCTGTTTGCAAGCGAAGCAGCCGGCTGATGTCGAGGATCGCGAGGGAATCACTCGTCCGATAGCCAGCAAGAGCGCGATCGCCATGACACCTAGGATTCCCCATTCATAAGGGTGCATCGTTTTTATTTAAAAGTAATAAATAAGGTTTTGTACGGACAAAACCATTGCTTGCTACCGATTGAGAACAGCGAAAACCAGCCTCAACAAGCAAATGTACGCTCGACACAAAAAAGCAGTAATTTGGCATAAAATTGCAGGCATTTGCAGGATATTTTCGGGTAAATACAGGTAGAGTGCAGTCGCTGCAAATACCTGTATCTCACTGATTTTGTACTGCTTTCCGCCTGATTTTATACTGCAAGTGCCTGACTTTAGGGCACACAAAAATTAGCTAATTTTTTTGGTGGCGGCTTTGATCGACGGTACGGGGAGTTCGCTAAAATATTTTGGGCAACGCGCGACCAATTCCTGAAAATCTAAAAAGTGCCGATCACCCACAACAGCCACCAATTCCGCCTCATTGGTAACAAGTTAGAAAGGAGTAGATTTTGTCAATACCTCTTTCTGCAGAAATATTATGGAACAATAATGATA
>NZ_JAUBSD010000167.1:0-2500 GCF_036704575.1 Microcoleus sp. K5-D4 | reverse complement strand
CACGGGATTTCACGGGCCCCGTGCTACTCGGGATACAGTCACGCTCTTTTCTACTTTCGACTACAGGACTTTCACCTTCTCTGGTGCAGCTTTCAACTGCTTTGTCTAGCTTGAAGATACGTTAATTGACTGTCCCACGACCCCAGAAGTAAAAACCTCTGGTTTAGGCTGTTTCCCGTTCGCTCACCACTACTTGGGAAATCGCTATTGCTTTCTCTTCCTCCAGCTACTAAGATGTTTCAATTCGCTGGGTTCGCCGCTATCAGTCTATGTATTCAACTGATGCTTACTGGGTTGCCCCATTCGGACATCTCCGGCTCAATGCTTGCTTCCAGCTCCCCGGAGCTTATCGTCGGTCGCCACGTCCTTCTTCGCCTCTGTGTGCCTAGGTATCCACCGTTAGCCCTTTGTAACTTGACCACTTGATTTTTTCATGGTGGTCGCTTGTCAGATGATCCGATTACTCGGATGATAGACACGCTTTGATGACTTAATTTCTATGCAGTTTTCAAGGTTCTGACTAGAGTTCTAGACTCCAGCATTCCGACTTTCAATCTCGACAGTCTAGGTGCTGATTTCTATTTTTTTGTAGTTGGTTACAGTTAGTGAGAGTGGAGGTAAGCGGACTCGAACCGCTGACTTCCTGCGTGCAAGGCAGGCGCTCTACCAACTGAGCTATACCCCCACTAAGCAAGTTCTGATTTTGATTTTATGAGTCCTGAATTAATCCTTGATTATCCATTACTCATTACTGACAATTCATCACTTTTTTTCCAGGTGGGCCATCCTGGATTTGAACCAGGGACCTCACCCTTATCAGGGGTGCGCTCTAACCAACTGAGCTAATAGCCCGCGAGTTCCGAACCAGTTAATAGTTTGAAAGCTTTGACATCTATTCCTCGAACGACCAGGGATGACTGAGCTTGACCTATTGTTTAGGTTCGGTCTAGTCTCAGATGGTCTCCCTAAAAGGAGGTGATCCAGCCACACCTTCCGGTACGGCTACCTTGTTACGACTTCACCCCAGTCATCAGCCCTGCCTTCGGCATCCTCCTCCTCGAAAGGTTAGAGTAATGACTTCGGGCGTGGCCAACTTCCATGGTGTGACGGGCGGTGTGTACAAGGCCCGGGAACGGATTCACCGCAGTATGCTGACCTGCGATTACTAGCGATTCCGCCTTCATGCAGGCGAGTTGCAGCCTGCAATCTGAACTGAGGCAGGGTTTACGGGATTAGCTCGCCCTCGCGGGTTGGCTGCCCTCTGTCCCTACCATTGTAGTACGTGTGTAGCCCAGGACGTAAGGGGCATGCTGACTTGACGTCATCCCCACCTTCCTCCGGTTTGTCACCGGCAGTCTGTTTAGAGTGCCCAACTTAATGATGGCAACTAAACACGAGGGTTGCGCTCGTTGCGGGACTTAACCCAACATCTCACGACACGAGCTGACGACAGCCATGCACCACCTGTGTTCGCGCTCCCGAAGGCACTCCTCTGTTTCCAAAGGATTCGCGACATGTCAAGTCCTGGTAAGGTTCTTCGCGTTGCATCGAATTAAACCACATACTCCACCGCTTGTGCGGGCCCCCGTCAATTCCTTTGAGTTTCACACTTGCGTGCGTACTCCCCAGGCGGGATACTTAACGCGTTAGCTACGGCACTGTCCGGGTCGATACAGACAACACCTAGTATCCATCGTTTACGGCTAGGACTACTGGGGTATCTAATCCCATTCGCTCCCCTAGCTTTCGTCCCTGAGTGTCAGTTATGGTCCAGCAGAGCGCCTTCGCCACCGATGTTCTTCCTGATCTCTACGCATTTCACCGCTACACCAGGAATTCCCTCTGCCCCTACCATACTCTAGCTGTTCAGTTTCCACTGCCTTTCCGAAGTTAAGCCCCGGTCTTTGACAGCAGACTTGAACTGCCACCTGCGGACGCTTTACGCCCAATCATTCCGGATAACGCTTGCATCCTCCGTCTTACCGCGGCTGCTGGCACGGAGTTAGCCGATGCTGATTCCTCTGGTACCGTCAGGTTGCTTTCACAACTTTCTTCCCAGAGAAAAGGGGTTTACAACCCAAGAGCCTTCTTCCCCCACGCGGTCTTGCTCCGTCAGGCTTTCGCCCATTGCGGAAAATTCCCCACTGCTGCCTCCCGTAGGAGTCTGGGCCGTGTCTCAGTCCCAGTGTGGCTGATCGTCCTCTCAGACCAGCTACCGATCGTCGCCTTGGTGGGCTTTTACTCCGCCAACTAGCTAATCGGACGCGAGCTCATCTTCAGGCTATAAATATTTTCCCTTTCGGTACATCGGGGCTTAGCAGTCGTTTCCAACTGTTGTCTCCGTCCTGAAGGCAGATTCTCACGCGTTACTCACCCGTCCGCCACTAAGTATTTCTACTCCGTTCGACTTGCATGTGTTAAGCAGACCGCCAGCGTTCATCCTGAGCCAGGATCAAACTCTCCGTGTTGTTGAGTTCTTTTGGCTTATATCAAGTTCTTT
>NZ_JAUBSD010000166.1:0-5162 GCF_036704575.1 Microcoleus sp. K5-D4 | reverse complement strand
TGCCTATCTTTTTTTACCACAAGTTGGCTCAATCCTTACTAGCTATGGGTTTTGGGTGGGTTGTCACCCCCCCAGGTCAGAAGCAGGGATAGTAGGTAGTTTTGACAAAAATGAGATAATTATTAATTGGGCCAATCAACAGCCACTAGAAAAACCAGTAAATTGTTTAGGTGATGGGCATGATGGTGTATGGAATATATTCAAAGAAATTAGTTGTAAACAGGACAGAAGAGAAATTCTGGACTGGTATCATTTGAATGAAAATCTTCAGAAAGTAGGTGGTTCAATTAAGCGATTGAAGCAAGCAGAAACATATTTATGGAAAGGAAATGTCCCAAGTGCCAAAGCACTATTTACAGAGTTAAAAAGAAAAACAGCAGTTAATTTTTGCCAATATTTAGAAAAGCACAAAGAAAGAATTATTAATTACGAAGCTTTCCTTCATAGATGAAATATGTTCAATTGGCTCTGGCGCAGTAGAATCAGGAATTAAGCAAATAGCTAGACGAATTAAAATATCTGGAGCAAGTTGGAAATCAGAACATATTGGACAGGTATTGGCTCATCGATGTGCTTACTTAAATGACTTAATTGGTAAGCGAAGAAATAGTTGAGTATAAATACTCATCGCAAAAGTGACACGCTCCCGGATACCATTGGGTAATTCGAGAAATTCCTCTAACCATTGCTGTGTAGCGATGCCATAATTTTCCATGTCTTCCCAACCTTCTGCACCGCCAATGACGGCTAAAATAGAGATTACTAAAATATCTTTTAATAAGTGTTTTTGGGTTCTTTGAACTCTGGGGTCGGGTAGCTCTGCTACACAATTGAGTAAATTGGCTTGGATTTCGCTCAGAGGTGTTAGCTGTCGTTTTTCGGCTCTTTTAGCTTGAGATTTTACAGCGAGTTTCAATCTAGGTGCAAAACCCTTTGTCATTGTCTTTAACTCCGTTTCAACTTGATTGACTTTGTTAAGATTCAAACTTGATTATAGGTTAGAGTTCGGTCATTGCTGACAAGTTAAACTAGGGAAGCATTTGTCAATCAGCAATTATGCTCAAATTTTCTTCAAATATGGGGTGAAAAACGGAAACTTGGGCGCTCGTGCGAGCGTGCGGAGCGCCATATTGATGCCCGCTGACCCCAAATCGCGAATTTTCCACTCTTCAAACAGCACTATTTTGAGTATTATTACTGATTGACAAATGTAGCAAAGTCTTAACTTGTCACGAATGGAGTTCGGTTCACAGGTATAAAGTCTATTGGCGGTTTTTTGTCAAGTACAATTTATACCAAATTAGATGAGCTTACCCTGAGACGAAGGCAAATTGAGTTGCTATGAATATTTCTGAAAAAGCACTTAAATTTGTCTCGTTTAATCACTAATCCTACCAAGGAGATTCGGATACCAATCTATGCTTCTTTGATTTATTACTTGCTTTTTCAATTTGTGGATGTTCCATCTGTAATCGGTGATAAGCTGCTAGATAAATTACGCTATTTACAGGTTTTTATGTGTAAAAAACTTTGCTATTTTCAGTGGTTTAAGAAACTCATTTTTAATGGCTAAAATCAGCTTTTTACAAGATTAGTTTATCTATTTTTATGCTCCGATCAAGGGGCAGTCAACACTTGTGGTAAAAATGCAAGATTAAAAGTTTTTTAACCTTTAATCTTGCATTTTTACTTTCACTATTTTTTATTGCTCGATCGGCTTAGGCTTCTTAACCGGCTTAGGAAGAGGTTCCTTCGGGACAGGCGGTGGTGCTGCAGCAGCAGATTTGATGGTAGGACGCCCTACAGGAGCACCGTCACCGCTGGGCCTAGGAGTAAACGAACGCTTCCCTCCTCCTTTGAAGCCACCGGGCGGCTTGCTGCCAGGGGGGAATTTCCGCTTTTTAATCGGCAGGGCACCAATATTATTAGCCTGCTCAATCATCAGACTGTCACCTTTCAATTTGACGTGGAAATCCCAAAAAAACCCGATCGCCTTTGTTGCTAAATCTCCCTTGAGTTTCAGTTTAAAAAACTTCATCTTGTCGTCATTCTTGCGGGGAGCTTGCTTGATTTTGACGATGACATACTTTTCTTCGTCTTGGGATTGATAAATCACCTCACCTCTAATCGAAAAATAGCCATCTTCAACATCAGGTTCCGAGGGAGGCAAAGATGCGGGCGATGCTTCGCCGCTAGCCTCAATCTCCGCTGCTTCCTGATTTTCCTCATCAGAGGACGGTTCGGGAGGTTTCTTGAGCGTTTCCGGCTCCCAAACCCCCATAATCTGGGCGTGCAAGTTGCCGTCTTCTTGTCTGGTACGCGGATAAACCACCCACAGGTGTTCTTGTTCCAGCTCCAGGTGATTTTTGACTAAACTCATGACTCTACCCAGTAAAACTGCATCGATGGCAGTTCCGTCAGCAGCTATCAACATACCCCGGGTGAATTGCTCTTCTGATGGCGTGTAGCGGCCCCGCACCAAACCAACAGCTCGGTACTGTCTGGGTTCGCTGGGAGGGGGGATGGGATGTTGGCGCATGACGGAGGGTATGTCCTCAGCGGCCTGACTTTCGCTAGTGGCAGGGTCGGCGTTTGCCGGCGGTGCGACTGCTACGGCTGGAGTATCGCTGACAGGTGTCGAAGACGCAGCAGACGCCGGGGGTGCAGGAGCATTGCTGGGCTGGTCTTGTGGCTTTGTTTTGTCCTTGTCGAGGGCAGAACTGTAGCGTGGTCGTTGCAGCCGATCCTTGGACGCTGGGGCGTCTGTTGGCGTTGCCGGTTGATTTTGGTCAACAGGTGCAGCCAACGCCGAAGGCACCGAACTTTCGTCTGGTGTCTCAGGAATGGAATCTGTATCTGTAGGCGGATTGACGGCCTGTTCGCTGGGCTGAGCCTTGCGAGTAGAAGTAGATTTGGACGATTTGGAAGACCGGTTGGGAGAGGGGTTCATAAAAACTCCTTGCAGCGGAGACACATCCCTTAAGGGAAATTAGGAATAAACTGAAGAAACTGCTTTAAAAACTACTAGCACCTGACTTGGGGCTTGCGCCCGGAGGTCTGGTTGTGACCCGTCAACGCCAACTTTCAACGCTACGAGTGCCGAGCGGTTCGCTGGCTGCTAAAATCCTTGCGAGCAAGGACTTTAGGAGTTGCTGACCGATCGATCGCCGATCGCGCCGAGTTGGAGTTGCTGGCTAATAGCATTTAGGATATTCAGCTTGCCTATTTTACTTAATCCAATTACCTAACGGCCTGATCCGCCATATTTTCGGTAATTTTTAGCTTGACCAGACTAAATTGGACAGACACCGCAGTCCTTGGGGCTGCGGGTCTGAGTGTCCAAAATTGTTTAGCTAGCATGGAGTTGTGGGTCTGTTACCATATTAGCTGCAAGTAAAAGGCTGCTTTGTCCGTTCGGACTTTGAAGTTAAGAACTTTTATGGTTGCATGGATCTAGTTAAATGGCAGACGCCCCCGGGCGATGCGTTAATTCTTAGAAAATAGTAGATTTTAAGCTGGGATAGTTGAATTATGGAAAAAGCAAATAAGCGTCGTGGGTTGATTACTGTGGTGGTGGTGCTGTCGCTCATCGCTTTTTTGGGATTTTCTCTGGTTCCCATTTTGGACAGTATTCTCAAGGCCAGCCAAGCCCAAAGTACGTCAACTCCAACCCCTACTCAAACGGCGCAGTCAGGGGAGAAGCAATCAGAGTTGCTGCAAGCTCAGGCTAGGGGATACGAATTGGTTTTGCAGCGGGAACCTGACAACGTAACGGCTTTGCGGGGATTGTTGCAGGTGCGGCTGGAGTTGATCGGGCAAGGAGTGGGGGACATTAAGGATGCGATCGCTCCTTTGGAAAAGTTGGCTTCGCTGAATCCTGAGACAACTGAATACGGAATTTTGCTGGCTCAAGCTAAGGAACGCACGGGCGATCGCGAAGGGGCTGCTCAAGCTTACAGGTCTATTTTAGCGTCTAAGCCTGGGGAAATTAAGGCTTTGCAGGGGTTGGTGAATTTGCTGCTGGTGCAGCAGCGGCCGGAAGCTGCGATCGGATTGCTGCAAGATACGCTGAAGGCTGCTCCGGCTGCAAATCTGGCGAAACCGGAAAGTGTTGATACCACTTCGGTGCAGTTGATTTTGGGACAGGTTTATGCTGTGCAGAAGCGCTATGAGGAGGCGATCGCAATTTACGACGAATCTGCTAAGGCTAATCCCAAAGATTTTCGCCCGACTTTAGGAAAGGCGATCGTGCTGAAGGAACAGGGCAAAACAGATGAGTCAAAAACGCTGTTCGATCGAGCTACTGAGTTAGCTCCTCCTAACTATAAAGACCAAATAAATCAGTTAGCTAGTGGCACTCCTTCGCCTTCTCCTGCGGCTGCGGCTACTCCCGAACCGACTACTTCTCCTAGTCCAGAAGGTGCGCTACCGAAACCTTAAGGAAAGTTTTTAGTGAAAAAGTTTGAGTGGTCAGTGAAAAAAAATTAAGTGAAAAACTTAATAAGTTAAACTCTAAACTACTCGCTTTATTCCTAATTACGCAGGACTTAGGAAAAGAAACCCGGTTTCTACGATGAATCTTGGTTGAACGACGACAGATACATGAATAAACCGGGTTTCTAAGTCCTCGCGCCCAGCGTCCTGTTACCGATTACCAATTACTAATTACCAATTATGTAATACCTCGGAGGGAATTATGACTACTAGCGTTAACCGCGTTGTTCTACCTCCTGCTTTTCCAGACCACACTCAATTACCAGAGTCAGACGGTACTTTTGTGAAAAATTTTCAGGAGCATCCGCAGAGTTTAATTTTAACTGATTCGATCGGGCAAATTTTGCAGGAGCTGCATCCTGACGGACAATATGCGATAGGTCAAGACTGCGGCATTTACTGGCGAGAAACTGAACCAGCGGAACAAGGTGCAGAAGCTCCTGATTGGTTTTACGTTCCGAATGTACCTCCTAACTGTAGTTTAGACTAAAAAATGAGCGCAGCTAAAAGTAGCTACCTTTGAATCTTAGGCAAGCTGTTACTCAAAAATTCAAAATGTAGAAGATTAAATAGCTAATCTTGAAGACTTTTTGCGTAAGGATTCAGGTCTAAAAACTTGCGGCTCCAACGCTTGTCTGGCAAGGGTTTTAGGGCAAAATAAGGGTTTT
>NZ_JAUBSD010000165.1:0-5174 GCF_036704575.1 Microcoleus sp. K5-D4 | reverse complement strand
TGGGGTTGAAAGCAGTATCCAGGCTGCCGTCGGCGTTCATTCTGGCGATTCTGTTGCGAGCTGTACCGTTGACTGTGGTGAACTGACCGCCTGCATAAATCCAATCGTTGATGGTGGCAGTGCCGTTAGTAGGCGCAGTGGTGATGCTTTGCACTGAGACCCGACTGCTGCCAGTATCGTTGGCAAGCACATCGATACTGGTAGCGGCCGAGTTAACTGTAACGGCTTTGTTATCTGGGTTAGCAACGGCTGGTAGGATGTAATTGTAAGTTTTGAGACTTTCAGAATTAAACGGTATTGATGTTTCTATCGTGCCTGTTTCTACTTCTAAGTTCCAGTCGCCTCCTAATTCTGCATTGCCTGTAGTATTATTTGATGCTGCTACATCAGCTAAAGTTAATTCGCTCAGTTCTTTAACAAATTTGATTCCTGTTTCTCCTGCTGCTACATCGCAGCCGTAGAGGTGGATTTCGCCATTTTCTGTTAAGGCATTTCCCCACTGTTTTATCTGAGTGCTGAAAGTTTTTATCTCTTTGTCATTGAGCGTGTCTGCGCCAAGTTTTAAACTACCTGGGCTGCCGTGTGAAAGGATGTGTACGGCTTCAATATCTTTTTGAGCTGCTAAGGCGTTTGTAATTTGGTCTATCCCGCTTAAATTGTCATTTAAAATGAAAATTTGAGCAGCATCGGCGTTTTGAATCAGGCTTTGATAATCTTGTACAGAAGAGTCAACGAAAATAATTTGCTTGTTGGCGGTTGGTACGTTCATAACTGCTGAAGTCCTTTATATATATCGTTTACACGTAAATCTGGCTCTTGTTGCAACCCCCGCGTCGAAGCTTAAGTTCTCGTTATGAGGACTGAAGAATTTATTAGTTTTACTACTCCAATCAATCGGTCGGTAAAATTTTTAGCTTGTTGCGCTGGATTATTAAATAACCTCGAAACATCAAAGGCGTTGCGCCGCATCAGTAGCTCAATGCTGTCCATAATCCCAGCAATGTTTCTGACACAGCAGATAACTTTGCCTTCCGGAAATAGTTCCAGAATTAATGGCAATTTGCTGCATCACAGGGGATGGGTGTCCAAGATCACTTCTTTTTCAGCTTGCCGGTGGTAATAAGCTGAAAAGATGCTCATAATCAGTGCCAGTTTTTGTTCAGAGGAAATGAACACGGAAAACTCATTATCTTCGGTCATGGCTGACCACATTCGCTCCACTAAACCCCCAACGGGGGAGGTCATGGCGGCGTGAAAGCGAGGATTTTGTCGGAGTAATGCTGCCAGTAAAGTAGAGCCCGATCGGGGTAGTCCTGATATGAAGTGGGCTTTCACTTGCCTAGCGTGGGAATGGGTGTTTAGAACTTAAATACAACTTAAATGTATCATACTAAAGACATATCTTTTATAGCAGATTTTTTATTTAACAGTTCGCAACACAATATCCAGGTTTACGATATCTTTACAATCTAGACATCGTGGGTTGACTTTTTCTATCTCTATAATTGCTTCCGGACTCTGCCTTTATAAGTCGGAAAAGTCAGATATTTGCCATGATTACAGAATTACTTTGGAACTTTGACCGCAGATGGTGGGGGATATACGCAGAGGGACGCAGATTAGGATACATTTTGTTTAGTTACCTCAACATAAATATGTTCTAATCGCACCGGATATCGAGCGATTGAATCAATAGAAATTCCATCGAACAGCAAAATAATTTCTTTTAATTCTAAACGTTCCGGCAGCCAAAAAGCTAAATCGCTACCGTAGCGGCGGGGAATGAAACTGTATTGTTTAGCACGGGCGATGACTTCAGCTTCTTCGTCGGTTTTTACCACGATAATTTCTTGAGCCGGAATTAGTTTTTGCAACTCCTCTAAACTGCCCTCAGCCACAATACTGCCATTTTTCAGAATCCCGATTTTCTGACAAAGACGCTCAGCTTCATCCAACAAGTGAGTTGTCAGCAAAATTGTAATTCCTTCCGATTGCAATCGCTGAATTAACTCCCAAATTTCATAGCGAGCCTCAATATCTAAACCCGTTGTCGGTTCATCTAAAATTACTAATTTAGGTTGGTGCACCAATGCTACGGCAATATTCAAACGGCGCTGCATTCCTCCGCTCAAAGTTTCCACGGGGCTTGTAGCTCTATCTGTCAAATTTACTGCTTTCAAACAGTGTCTTACTTGATAGCGGCGCTGCTTGCGCTCTAAGCCGTAAATTTGAGCAAAAAAATGGAGGTTTTCTTCGCAGCTAAGGCTTTTGTAAAGCAAATTTTCTTGAGGCGCTACCCCTATTAACAATTTTGTAGAGTCAGAAACAGGTTCGCCATTAATAGAAACTTGGCCGCTGTCGGCATTTAGCAAATTACATAAAATATTGATAGTTGTAGTTTTGCCCGCCCCGTTTGGCCCCAGCAAACCGTAAATTTCTCCAGCTTGAATGTGCAGTGTTAAATCTTTAAGCACTGAACGCTCGCCATAGGACTTATTTAGCTTTTCTATTTGCAGCACTGCTTTAATTCTCCGTATTATCTTATATATTTAGGGTTGTTTCTGAACGATTAAACCGCAGAGAGCGCAGAGTATCCAGAAGATAGAGATGAATAATTACGACATAATGAGATAGTTTTAAAGTCTTCTTTCTACTCTCAGCATCCTGCGGTAAGAAAGCCATCCACCTGCAATCATGGCAATAGAAAATATGAATAAATACCAAAAGTGTTCGGCAATATCAGCCAAATCTTTGCCGTCAGCCCACACGCCCATCAACGCTTCGTTCATGTGATAAATTGGATTGTACTGGGCGAGTTCCAGCAAACTTTTGGGAAATAGCGAAGTAGGTAAGAATGCGCCTCCTAAAATCAACAAAGGAACGCCGAAAGCTGCTACTAGGGAGTTGACATCTTCAGTGCGCCTCGCAAACTGGGTGCCAAGAATAAAGCCTACACCTACATAAGATACAATACTGAGCAGAATAATCGCACATCCTAACAGGATAGAGCCTTGAAATTGTGCTCCTAAACAAGAGGCGATCGTGTATACTAAAATTACCTGACCGATGCCGATGCAACTGTGAGCCAAGAAAATTCCTAAAAAGTAGGAAGTGCCGCTAAGCGGGGAAATAAACAAGCGTTTGAGGGTATGCTGTTCTCGCTCTGCTACTACTGTTGCTACGCTACCACCGAGACAGCTAAAAAATAAAGCCGCTCCTACTAAGCTGGCAGGTGCAGCAACTTCAAAGGCTTTTGCTGTGGTGAGATTAGCGCGTTCTTTTAAAATTAAACCATTAATTAGCAAGATAGAAACTGGAAAAATACTCCACAAGACTAAGCTGCGTCGCCGCCTCCCCAATTCAATTAAAATCCGCTGTGCTACTGCGAGCGTTTCGTACCAGTATTTCATAGGAAATATATTAGTATTGTTAGAATTGGGAATTGGCGATCGCGCCACCGGATATCATACCATAGAGATGCCAATAAGTTGAACTCTCAATAAAAAACCCGCAGACGCGGGTTTTGTGATTTTAGGGGGGATAGGTTTTAACACCAGTTAAAAAAACAGAACGGAACAGTAACAACTTCTAAACCCATATCGAATCAGTCATTCCCAATTTTTTAATCGAAAATCGAATATCGAATATCGAAAATTGTCTAACTTGTCGCCCTCTGTCGTTGCTCTCAATTAATACTAAAGTTCTTACCTCTGTAGCATCCTTGAAAAGAAGTTAAACTGGTGCGGCTTCTCTGTTCCAATTTAGTCACGAGGGAAGAAGTATTGAAACTGTCAGGGGTAGCACCCCACTTGTAGATAAAGTCGCCGAGATTGTCTCCGGTTTCTTCGTAGCTGTGTTCTTCAATTGGAATTCCCGAAACTCCTGAAACAGTTTGGTTGTGGTATCCGTTAAGAATGATTTTTTCGATAACGGCTCCCGGTTCTGCGGTAATGTTCCATTGCACCGGTTCGTAGGCTGAAAGGGCGAGAATTATTGGCTTGTTTCGGCGTTCTACTTTGACTTCGATCGCACTTTTTGATAAATTTCGGTTCTTGTGATCCGCGTTAGCTTCGTAAACGCCTATTAAATGAAGTTCTTTGTTTCCGCTTGAGGAACCGATATAACCTGAAAAATCGTCGGAACCGCCAAGCCCGCAGTTGGCGCCAGAACTAATTGGGGAAATAAAAGCAGCTTTTTCGGCGATTTTCTGCTGCACGGCCGGCACTACCCACAATCCGGTTCCGATGCCTAAAGCACCTATCAAAGCAGCCGCGATACCGAAAGGAAGGGCATTTGTGAGGTGGCGAACAACTGGTTTGGTTGTTAGTTGAGATAGGGTTTGCTGCCAAGTTTCACCAGTTTGTCGATCGGCATTCCCGCCATCGAGACAGGCTAATAAACCTAAACTTTCCGGCTGTTCGAGCAGACTTTGAACAGTTTTCCCTTCGCCGACGTAGAGATTTCTAGTTTCGGTGTCTAAAAGCAGCCAGTAGCGATCGCCCTCGCCGAGATTGTACTCTTGTACCGCAGGATCGACTAAATCGTGCTGCAAAAACACCAGCCAAGCCATATTATTGCCCGTGCCGACTGTTTTGCCGTCGCTGGATATAAGTTGGTCGATGTCGGGTTCCCAGCGCCAAGCTACCCAGCGACTATCTCCTCGATAGCCGAGGGATTTTTCTAGTTGCGGATGAGCGGTTATTTCTAAGCGTTGAACTAAGTTTGACACTAGATGTCCTCCTCAAGTGCGTTAGCGAAGCCCTCGCAGAGGATCGGGTCTAGAGCAATTTTGTTCCAATTTATTAAAACAAATATTTTGCTCATGAAGAGCCTCCGAATAATCGGGTTAATTTGGTCTGGCTAATGTTATCAGCCGATAATTTCCAAACCACACTGGCTTAACAAAAATATGCCTGTTGAATGGTTTAGCGTGAGAACTTGGAGCTGGCGAGAACCCGCCTGGTAATAATTTTAACCTGTGCCGATCGCTAATCCTGTTACGGATTAAAGCTGGCTATTTCTCACTGCTTCTACCTGGTTGTCCAGTTTTGAAAGAGTGCTTGGCCGATAGCGTCTACAAGTTCTTAGCTTAACTTTTATTTGGCTACTCTGCTACAAAATATGCCGATCGCACCTGACATCAATATGTAAGGATTCAGGTCTGTGATTGAGGA